>CACXCH010000073.1 GCA_902766085.1 uncultured Eubacteriales bacterium | reverse complement strand
TTCTTCAATTTTTTTAACTAAATCAGCTAACTCTACTACTGTTAAGCTGTCGATTGATTCTAAAACATCATCAACTTTTGCCATTTTTAATTCCTCCTATAAATTTTAATTTTTCGTAAACTTTAAGTTTACGTTAGTATTGTTTAACATTAATATTTTTGCTATTTTTTGTATTAGCAATATTTTAAATTTCACTATATACAATATAGTTTTTTTGATAATTACTTATCATTTTTGTAATGTTACTATTTTGCTGCTTCTTCTGTAGATGTTGCAGTTTCTGCAACTTTAGCAGTTTCTTCAGCCTTTGGAGCTTCAGCTCCTTCTTCTGATTCTTTCTTAATTCTTACTTGGTCAAGTGCAATTGCAGCTTTTGCAATTGTTTGTAATAATGATCCAGCAAGTTTTGAAAGTAGTTCTTCTCTTGATGGTAACTTTGCAAGTTCAATGATTTCTTCCTTGCTCATTGCTTTTCCATCAATATAGCCACCTTTTATTTGGTAATTTTCGTGATCTTTTGAATACTTGTAAACTACCTTTAGTGGTGCTAAATAATCATCTTCTGATAATATAACTGCTGTTGGTCCAGTAATTTCTTTATCAAAGTCATTTTGTTTGTTAATATCTAAGGCTCTTTTTAAAATGTTGTTTTTTACAACTTTGCCTGTTCCTTTAGCTTCTCTAAGATTTTTTCTAAGTTTTGTGTCATCTTCTACTGTTATTCCTCTATAGTCAACTAAAAGAATTAAATTAGCTTTTGAAAGTTCTTCTGATAAAGATTTAACCTTTGCTTCTTTAGCAGCTATAATTGATTTGTTTGCCATTTTTTAGTCTCCTTTCTAAATTTTATATAAAATAAAAATCAACTTAAATAGCGTTTTCGAGGCTATTCAGGTTGATTTATCAATCTCACTAAATGCCTCGGTAGGGCTTATTTTTATGCCTACTATCTTTGGCTATATAAATTATTTTTGGTCTATATACAAACCAGGTCCCATTGTTGGGGCAATTGATACACTTTTTATATATTGTCCTTTTGCTGCTGCTGGTTTTGCTTTTATTATAGCATTTATAATTACATCATAGTTTTCTAGTAATTTATCAGCTCCAAAAGAAACTTTACCAAAACCTAAGTGAATTATATTGTTTTTGTCAAGTCTGTATTCAACTTTACCAGATTTGATTTCATTAATTGCTTTTGTAACATCCATTGTTACTGTTCCAGACTTAGGGTTTGGCATTAGGCCTTTTGGTCCTAATACTTTACCAAGTCTACCTACAACGCCCATCATATCAGGTGTTGCAACAACTACATCATAGTCAAACCAATTTTCGTTTTGAATTTTTGGTATTAATTCTTCTGCTCCTACATAATCTGCTCCGGCCTTTTGAGCTTCTTCAGCTTTTGGTCCTTTTGCAAATACTAAAACTTTTTGAGTTTTTCCTGTACCATTTGGTAGTACAACTGTTCCTCTTACTTGTTGATCAGCATGTTTTGAGTCAACGCCTAATTTAACATGTAATTCAACTGTTTGATCAAACTTTGGTTGTGGCATTTTTTCAATTATTTCAATTGCTTCTTTTGCACTATATAATTTCTTTGAGTCAACAAGTTTGCTACTTTCTTGGTATCTTTTACCTCTTTTCATTTTTACCTCCTTTGGTTCTAACGAGAAAAAGTTCTCTCCCATATTTTAATTTTTCATTATTTTAGTCTACATATATTTTATTATCTTCTCACAATTATTTTAAAGGACAATAAAATAATATTAATTATTCCTCTACAGTTACACCCATAGAACGAGCTGTGCCTTTTACCATGCTCATTGCTGCTTCCAATGATGCTGCATTTAAATCAGGCATCTTTGTTTTTGCAATTTCTTCAACTTGAGCTTTTGATAATTTGGCAACTTTCTCTTTATTTGGCTTTCCAGAAGCTTTTGATAAATTAGCAGATTTTTTGATTAAAACTGCCATAGGTGGCTCCTTTGTGATAAAGTCAAATGATTTGTCTTTATGAACAGTAATAACAACTGGTATTTTCATTCCTGCTTGTTTTGCCGTTCTATCATTAAATTGCTTTACGAAGTCCATAATGTTAACTCCGCTACCTCCAAGAGCTGGTCCAACTGGTGGAGCTGGTGAAGCTTTACCGGCTTCAATTTGTAATTTAATTATTTTTTCTTGTTGTTGATCATCTTTTTTGTCATTTTTCTTTCCTGGCATAATTCTTGCACCTCCTTACTGATTTGTATATAAAAATAATTTATATAATTTGAAACAATAAAAATCATTTCAAAAAATAAACATATTGTTGGCTCATAGCTTATGATTTTATAAAAAAATCATTAAGTTATGAATAAGCTTTTTAATTTTATCACAGTTTGCAATTTTTTGCAACTGTTTTCTTTAAGTCATTAGACTTGCCATCTGCTTTTTCATAATTTTGCTTACTTTTTCACTTGACACTCGCCAATTGCTTAAATATTGCTTTCAAAAGTATTTTGTCAGATTTACTTTTTTAAGCTTTTTCAACATTTGTAAAGTCTAGTTCTACAGGAGTTTCTCTTCCTGCCATTGAAATCATAACCTTTACTTTATGTTTTTCTTGATTAATGCTTGCAACAGTACCTGTGAAGTTTGCGAATGGTCCATTAATGACTCTTACTTCATCATTAACATCATAATCAACTTTTATTGATTGAACATCAAATCCCATTTTTCTAATTTCACTTTCGGTAAGTGGAATTGGGTCAGTTCCTGAACCAACAAAGCCAGTTACGCCTCTTGTATTTCTAACTATATACCAAGTTTCCTCTGTTACAATCATTTTGATAAGAACATATCCTGGAAAAACTTTTTTTAGGCTTGTTTTTCTCTGTCCTTCTTTAATTTCAATTTGTTCCTCCATTGGAACAATTATATCAAAAAAGTAATCTTGTAATTCTCTGTTTTTTATTGTTTTTTCAAGATCTGTTTTTACCTTGTTTTCATATCCTGAATATGTATGAACTACATACCATCTTGGTCTTAAATCATAATCTTTTTGAGACATAATCTACTACCCTTTCTTATATTATTATTCTGCTTCATTTTCAATAACGTACTCTGAATTTGATTCTGCAGAATCATCACTAGTTTGGTTTTCATCTGCATTTTCATTATCATCTGATGTTTCATTACTATCAGATGTTTCGTTTTTAGCTGAAATTGTGTTTTCTACTTTTTCAACTTGTGTTATTTCAAAATTGCTTAAAGCATTAAATGCTAAGTCAAGCAAGAAAATAATTAGTGAAACAATGATAACCATCGAAATTACAACTATTGTATTTTCTGTCATCTCACTTTTGCTTGGCCAAACAATTTTCTTTATTTCAGCTTTGAAGTCTTTGAACCATCTATTTTTGTTTGCATTGTCCTTTTTAGCTAATTTTTTTTCTGCTTTTTTCTCTTTTTTTGCCTGAGCTTTCTCGCTCTTTTTGTTTTTCTTTTCTTGGTCTTTTTCGCTCTTTTTGCTTTTCTTTTCTTGAGCTTTTTCGCTCATTTTGTCTTTGTTTTCTTGAGCTTTTT
>CACXCH010000072.1 GCA_902766085.1 uncultured Eubacteriales bacterium | reverse complement strand
GAATTACAGCAACTATTCGTAGAGAATTAGGGTCTGATATTAATGCAGCATGTGGCCAACTTAGAAGGCAAAATTTAAAAAATCAATAGGAGGAAATTGAATGATACAAGCTTTTGCAACATCAGATGTGGGAAAAGCTCGAGAAATAAATGAAGATTATTTTTATGTAAGTTACCCAAATGACAAGGTTCAACTATTTATTTTAGCAGATGGAATGGGTGGCTACAATGGTGGAGAGATTGCAAGTCAGTTAGCTGTTAAAACTGCAAAAAACTATATAATTGATAATTATGACAAATCTCTTGAATCTAAAGAAACATTGCTTGAATTGGTAAAAGGGGCCTCACAGTATGCTAATCTTGTTGTCCACGAAAAATCAGAAAAAAATGTGGAACTTAGAAAAATGGGAACAACACTTGACATTTGCTTGTTTTACCAGAGCAAAGCTTTTATTTCACATATTGGAGATAGCAGAATATATAGGTTAAGAAAAGATTTTTTCAGAAAATTAACAAAGGATCATAGCTATGTTCAACAACTAGTTGATGAAGGAAAAATTACAGAGGAAGAAAGTAAAAGCCATCCTGATAAAAATATGCTTATGAAAGCACTTGGTTGTTCAGAATATATTGAACCTGATTGTATGATAAAAGGATTCATAAAAGGTGATGTCTATTTAATGTGTTCAGATGGATTAACTAATATGATTTCAGATGAGGAAATTTGTAAAATTATTAGTGAAAATCCTACAGATGCAACAAAGCCACTTGTACAAAAAGCTAATGATAATGGTGGTAGAGATAACATCACTGCAATAATCATAAGATAGAAATATACTTAAATGATAAAAATTATTTTTTGGTATTTGTAAAAAACATAAAATTATTGCAATATATTAAACCAAGAAAGGGATTAAATATGAATTTAATTGGGAAAATAATTGGTAATAGGTATGAGATTCTTGAAGAAGTTGGCAATGGCGGAATGGCTAAGGTTTATAAAGCAAAAGATCACGTGCTTAATAGGTATGTAGCTGTAAAAATTTTAAAAGATGAATTTACTACTGATTCTGATTTCATAAAGAGATTTAATACTGAAGCGCAATCTGCAGCAAGTTTATCAGATGCTAACATAGTTTCAATTTATGATGTTGGACACGAAGAAGATACAAATTTATACTATATTGTTATGGAACTGGTTAAGGGAAAAACATTGAAAGAGATTATTAACAAAGAAGGGCCTCTTTCATGGAAATGGTCAGTAAACATAGCAATTCAAATTGCATCTGCATTATCAGAAGCACATAAAAACGGAATTGTTCATAGAGATATAAAGCCACATAATATAATAATTACTGAAGATGGAGTAGCAAAAGTTGCTGATTTTGGAATTGCAAAAGCAGTTTCAAATTCAACAATTACAGCATTTGGAACAACAATTGGTTCTGTTCATTATTTTTCACCTGAACAGGCTAAGGGAGGCATAACTGATGCAAAATCAGATATATACTCACTTGGTGTGGTTATGTATGAAATGTTAACTGGAAAAGTTCCATTTGATGCAGATACAGCAGTATCAGTTGCGTTGAAACACATGCAAGAAGATCCAGTAGAACCTAAAGAAATAAACAAAGAGATTCCACAAGCAGTTAATGACATTGTTATGAAAGCAATGCAAAAAGACCCATTAGAAAGATACCAAACTGCTGATGATATGATAGCTGATTTAAGTAAAGCACTAAAAGACCCTGATGGCGACTTTGTAGTAATTGAAAATGCTGATGGTGGATATACAAAAGTTATGAAAGCAATTAAGGATGACGGCTCAAAGAAGGATAACAACAAAAAAGGGTTCTTTGCAAAGCATCCTAAGGCAAAAGTGCCAATGATATTAATTGGTTTTGTCGCATTATTTTTAATTGTATTTTTAACAACAAAAATAATATTAGATGGTGGAATAACCAAAAAAGTTGAGCTACCAAATCTTGTAGGGCAAACCTATGATGATGCTAAAAATACTGTAGAAAGTTCTGGACTATCAATTCAAGTTTCTGAAGAAGTTGCAAGTAGTGACGTAGAGGAGGGAAAGATTATTTCTCAAGACCCAGCATTTGCAGAAAATACAAAAATAAAGAAAGGAACAACAATTTCAGTTGTTGTTAGCACAGGACCTGAAACTAGTGAACTTCCTGACTTTACGGGAAAAAATATAGAAGATGTAAGAGATGAAGCTACAAAGATTGGAATAACTCTAAATGAAGAAAATGAAACAAATGCAAAAGTAGATGCCGGAAAAGTAATAAGCCAAGATACTAAGGCTGGAACAATGGTAAAATCTGGAGATAAAGTTACGGTACACGTAAGTTCAGGAGTAGCTAAAACAACTGTACCAACCGTTGTTGGAATGGCAGAAGGTACTGCAAAAGCTACATTAAGTAATGCAAAATTAAAGTCAAGTGTTACTTATGAAAGTCATGAGGACAAAACTGATGGAGAAGTTATTTCTCAGAGTGTTGAGCAAGGAGCAGAGGTAGCAGAGGATACAACAATTAATTTAGTAGTAAATAAAATTGAAACTAAAAAGAGTAAAGTAACATTAAAGCTTAACTTGAAAATAGCAAAATCTTTACTTGTTTCAAAAAATGAGAATACAACATCAGAAAGTACAGAGAGAAAAGTAACCGTAAAAGTTGTAGTAAATGGACAACAACAAATTTCAAATGAAATTACAGTTGATTTAACTAAGGAAACACAAACAATTACTTTAGGAGAAATTACGGGAAGTGGTACAGTTACAATTACAGCAAGTGGAGATAATATGACAATAGACCCACAAAGCAGTGTTAATCTTGATGAATACAATGAAAATAGTATTGTAATGGATGGAACATTAAATAAATAAAAATATAACACGCTTTAGTTAAAAGCGTGTTATATTAATATAATAGGAAAGTCATACAAAACTTTTTTACTGGGCTTTAAAAGATAAATAAAAACAAGTAGATTTTATAAAAGAAAAATAAGGAGTAGTAGATGAAAAAAGAAGATGTAACAAAGATTATTGAAACACTGCAAAAAGAATATCCAGAATCGAAAGGATCTCTTGAAAGCAAGAATAGCTTTGAACTGCTTGTAGCAGTTTGTTTGTCAGCACAATGTACAGATGAAAGAGTTAATATCGTTACAAAAGAATTATTTAAGAAGTATGATACCCCAGAAGATTTTGCAAATGCAGATATCAAAGAAATAGAAAAAATTATAAAGCCTTGTGGATTCTACCATAATAAAGCAAAAAATCTAAAACTTGCTGGGCAAAAAATAGTTAAAGATTTTAATGGACAAGTACCAGAGGACATTGAATTATTACAAACAATTCCAGGAGTAGGAAGGAAAACAGCAAATGTAATAATGTGTGATGCTTTTGACAATCCTAAAGGAATTGCTGTAGACACACATTGCAAACGCTTATCAAATAAAATAGGCTTTTCAAGTGAACAAGAACCAGAAAAAGTAGAACAAGATTTATTAAAAATAATTCCAAAGAAATATTGGAAATATGTAAATCATTTATTTATTGATCACGGAAGAAAAATTTGTAGAGCACAAAAACCTAGATGCGAAGATTGTGTTATTAATTCATATTGCAAATTTTACTACAATAGTAAAAAATAAACTTGTTTTGAGAAGTTCTAAATTCAAAAATAAACGAAAACTTTTTGAGTATATATAAATTAATAAAGCAATTAGGTACTATGAATTTGTATATTTTGTAATAAAATTAGTATTCCTTGCATATTTTTTACTAAAAAATATGGGAGGAATTTTTATATGAGTATAGAAACTGAAAATGGAAAAATTAATATAAATCAGGTAATTGCAAATAAGAGTGAAAATGTTAATATTGAATCTGATTGTATTGTTCCTGATGTAAAGCCTGATATTATTGAAATTGCCGGTACATCAGGAATTGTTAATGTTTACAAAAAAGAGGTGGGAGAGGGAAAAATAAGAATTGATGGTTGTGTAATGGCTTACGTAATGTATACTGCAAGTGAGAATGGTACAAATGTTGTAAGGAGCATCAATCATACGATGGATTTTTCTCAAATTTTTGTGATAGAAAATGCCACTTCTGGGATGCTTGAAAATACAAAAGTAAATCTTCAAAGTATTAAATGCCAAATTATTAATGAAAGAAAAATTAATTTAAAGGCTAATTTAAATTTTGATATAAAATTATTTACTTCTTCAAACATTGAATTTGTTAATAATGTAAAACTTGATGATATACAAAAATTAGAAAAAAGTTTTACTGTAAATAATGTTTTAGGAATGGCTACTACAAAGGCAAGCGTGAATGAAAAGGTATCTATCGATAGTTCTGATAATCTTGCTGAAATTTTGAAAGTAAATGCAAATATTATTAATATAGAAACTAAAATAAGTGTAAATAAAATTTTAATAAAAGCAGATGTAAATTTCAAAATGCTTTATTCTAATGAAGATGGCAGGATAAGCCAAATTAAAAAAGTTTTTCCTGTAATGGGATTTGTTGATATGCAAGATGTTAAAGATGATACAATATGCGATCCAAATGTGGAAATAAGAAATATGCTAGTTAAGCCAAATGGTAGTGAGGATAAAAATGTTTCTGTAGATATTGAGATAGGAATGCAAGTTATTGCTTATTCTAGCAAGGAAATTAATGTTATTAGAGACCTATATAGTCCAAGTAGAAATTTAAAGTTTACTCAAAAAAATGTAAATTTGATTCAAAATAAATCAACTTTTACAGGGACATACAATGTTAATCAAAGGGAAAATTTAGACATTGGGAATGAGAAAATATATGATATTGATGTTAATGTAGTGCTACTCGATAAAAAAGCTATAACAGGGGCAGCATCTTTAAGCGGAAACATAGAATTTATTGTTACACATTCTACTGCAGAATTTACAGGAGTTGCCACGAAAACTATATCTATTCCTTTCAACTATAATGTAAATGGAAAAAGCATAAGCAATGATTCTAGTTTATCTGTAAGTTATAGCGTAGCAAATGAAAACTATAACTTTATGCCTGGAGGAGAGATTGAATTAAAATTAGATATTATGTTCACAGTAAACTCAAGTACTATTTCGAATGTTAGCTTAATTGACAAGGTAGAAGAAGATGAAAACAAACCTGTTCAAAGATTTAATATGATTATTTACTACACGAGGGAAAATGACAACTTATGGGCAATAGCAAAAAAATTTAATTCAACGAAAGACTCAATATGTAAAGTAAATGATTTAACAGATGAAAAAATAACTCCAGGGATGCAATTGTTTATAACAAGATGATGTATAATTTTATGTAGGATTTACATTTACAAAAAAATATATGAATATGGTTGAAAAATTTAAAAAAGATGTTATAATAGAAAATATGAAATTGGGGTATAGCCAAGCGGTAAGGCAGGTGACTCTGACTCATCGATGCGTAAGTTCGAATCTTACTACCCCAACCAGTCATATTTTAGCTGAAATTAATTTTAAAAAATAAGATAAAAATAAAGAGTAAATTGCCTTGCAATTTGCTCTTTATTATGTTAAATTATTATCAGAAAATTTGAATAAAATAAACTATGAATATTTTGACAAGAACTAAGGAATAATTTTACAAAGAGGTAATATTATGAGAACTAATGTAAAAAAAGAGATTTTAAAAAATAACGAAAATGGTTCAGCAACGGTTGTTGTTTTTGTAACTGTATTTTTTACGCTTATGATTTTAGGTACAATATTTACTACAATGGTATTAAAAAACAAATCGCAGCAAGCAGAGCTTAAAATGTTAGAGGATTCCTATAATGGAGATATGGGAACAATATATAATGAGAGGACAGATGGAAAATATACATTTGATTATACAGGAAGTGAACAAGTATGGTCTGTTCCTGTTAATGGATATTACTTAATTGAAGCTTGGGGTGCTTCAGGAGGAAGTTCTACAAATTCTGGAGTTACAAACGTTGGTGGATATGGAGGATACTCACAAGGAGTAGTAAAATTAACTTCTAACCAAACATTATATGTAAATGTTGGAGGAGAAGGAGTATCTGGAACAACAAGCACAGCAGGAAATGGTGGATATAATGGCGGAGGTAATGGAACCAAGGGAACATATAGTAATGTAATAAGAGCTGGTGGTGGCGGAGGAGGAGCAACTCACGTTGCACTAACAAGTGGAACTCTTAGTACATTGTCTGGAAGTGTGTCAAAAATTCTAATTGTAGCTGGCGGAGGCCGGAGGAGGTATGGTGTATAATTCCCCATATAATAAAAGTGATGGTGGCTCTGGAGGTGGCTACATAGGTGGCGATGGAAAAACTAACGCTGGAAATGATATTAATTCAAATGGATGGGCAACAGGTGGTACACAAACATCTGGTGGAGCAAGAAATAAGACAACGGTCTGTGGTCTATTTGGACAAGGTTATTCCAATAGTAGTGCATCCGGTGGCGGTGGCGGAGGCTACTACGGCGGTGGTGCTAATGGAATGTATGGCGGAGGAGGAGGCTCTGGATATATTGGAAATTCTAGTTTGTTGTCATATAGTTCATATACAAAGCATATGGCTGGATATAATGTAACAACATCAACTGATACTTCAACCAATACAATTACAACCACTAATTTTTCAGAAACTCCAACAACAGATTATGCAAAGTCTGGAAACGGGTATGTAAAAATTACTTTTATAGG
>CACXCH010000071.1 GCA_902766085.1 uncultured Eubacteriales bacterium | reverse complement strand
TCTTCCGTTTTTACTTCGAATACTATCATTTACTAAATCTTTACTCTTATCAAGATCTATTTTTTTAATCTTGGTTTTTATGATATCCTCAATAAGGGCTTTTGTAATATTATCAGCTCCTCTTGTAAATAATGTTTGAAATACTACATCATTTTTGGGCATTAATGTGCTTTTCTTGGTACATGATTCATTATGTATTAAATTTTTGGTAAAACCTCCTTCCTCAAAATTTTCATTTACTTTTAGTTTTTCTTCATTAGTTAAGGTTTCTTTAGTTTTGTTTTCTTCTTCATTTTTCGCCATACGCAAAAATTTCCTTTCTGTAAAAATTTATAAAAATTAATAGTCTAAATTTATTTGGGTTCTAATTATAAAGAAATAATGACAATTGAATTCTCAAAATATGAAATAGATCTTGAAATTGTTAGTTTTAAATTAAAACATGCTTAATTGTTTTAATAGAAATTTGACTTCTTTAATTATTGATATTAGAAAAATAAAATTGAAGTAAATAAATTTGGTAAGTCTTTTGACTTTAGTATTAATTTAACTTTGATTAGAATTAAATAACTTTAGAAAATTAAGTTTTACCTGATCAAGATATTTATTGATTTAAAATATAAGAATAAAAATTCTTTTGAATAAATATTGTGAACTTATATTATCACGGTTTATGCTAAATAGCAACAATTTTTCTTGTTTTTTCTATATTTTTTGTTACTGTTTAATGGTTTTAAGAATAGAAAAACTAAAACATAATATTTAATAGGCAAGTAAGGCACACATTTAATCGCTTATTAAGTATTATGTTTTTTTCTTTTCTAATTTGTTAGACCATTGACTAGTAATTATAGCATATCACTTGTATCTTTTAAGTTATCTAAAAGTTTTCTAAGCTCTGTCGAAAATTCTTTTAGCACAACAATCTTTATGCTAGTTTTCTTGTCTGCAACATAGTCATCAATAATTTGACAAAGCTTATACATATTAGGAATCTCTTCTTTAGCAATTTCAGGAGATTTTTTAGCTCTTGAAATCAATTTTTCTCTTATTTTTACAATGTCTTCATTACTTGCACATGAAATTCTTTGGAATATCAAATATGGGTCACTATATTTAAATAGAGGTATATCCATACATTCTTTATCGAATCTCTCATAGAATAGATCCATTTTCATAGGTATATCTTTGAATATATCAATTGCTTTTTGTTCATACATCTTATCACGAAGCTGAGCATTTAGTTCATAATATCTATCAATCATTTCTCTCATTCCATATTCATTGTCACTTACTTGAATCCCACTAATTTCTTCTTGTGGATTTTCACAATACTCTGATGTAAGCGCAGAAATGTTTAATCCATTCATAAATAGGGTCTTTAAAGCTTCTAAGTCATAATCAATCAGTTTTTTTTGTAAAAAATATATGAAATAAGCATATAATTTTACAATATTTGTTATAGAAACTTTTCCATTTTTTACAGTGTCTAATACATCTTCAATAATACCTTGAAATTCGTCATCTGGTATTTTCCAGTATTCCTCTGTAAGGATTCTTTTATATCCAGGGATATTAGATGTATCTTCCATTGCTTTAATGTCTTCCATATCTTTTTTGAATACTTTCATATCCATAATTCTAGTTCTAACAAATAGCTCTATGAATTTGAAGTATCTAAATTCTGATTTAAAATTGTAGTAATAGTTGTTATCAAATTCTTTTATGTAGAATTGTCTATTATCCATAAATACTTTTGATGAAACAACAATTGATTTGTATTCTTCATTGTCTTCAATATTTGCTAATTTGTCTTTTGTAATTTTTCCAGCTTTGATTTCAAATGAAACAGCAATTGTAAAAATTAGCATTGTTTGAAGAATTACGTTGTTTGTATTTGGGTATGCCTTTGTTGTTACATCAAATACACGTTTAAAGTCTGCTAAAGCGTGTTTTAAAATTCTTAAATTTCTTGTTCCACTCTTTTCAAAAGTAGACATTATCAATGCAGTATTTGAACGTAAAAATCTAATTAATTCTGGATATTTTTCATATCTCATCAAAATTCCATTTATTATGTATGTAAATTCTGGTTTGTATTCAAATGTTTCTCCAATTAGCTTTTCCTTAATTCTTTCATAATCGTTTGCTTTATCAAAAACATCCTCCATAGTATCATGCAATTTTTCAACCATTGGCTTGTCATTGTCAAGAAGCTTATTTTCTTTGTCAAGCAAATATGTTGCAATAAAAGTTTTCATCTCAATATTGCTACTTTTTAGTTTTGTTGAAAGTTCTTTTTCGTTACAAATAATTATTGTTTTTATATGGTCGTGTTCAACAAAATTGTTAATATATCCTAAAATATCAATAACATCTACATTTGCCCTTTCCAGATCATCAAAGCATAAAACTTTATCATCTGTTGAAAAGAAATCAGCATAGTTTACTCTATCACCATTTTGAGTTACACCAAATAGATTTGCCATATCAAGTCCAGTTTTTGCATACTCTGGAATTGATGTTTGTCCACTCTGTTGCATATATTTGCGTAAGTTTTTATCCATTAATTGTGTAGTTTCAATAAATATCTTTTTACTAATTTCCTCCAAATTTGAAATTCCATATAGTGACATATAAATTGTTGTCAATTTCTTTCCATTTATTTGCATTGAATCAAGTTTGCTTCTAATTTTATTATTCCAAAAATAAGTTTTTCCTGATCCCCACTCACCATTAATCATAATTGCATAATCAGTGTAGTCAGCTCTAATATAATCAAGTATGCTTTCAACTAAATCATCCATTATCTTTTATCCTTCCTTTGTTCCTTTCAAATAATTTTTTTATTAGCATTATTTCATATAATCTTTTGCAATTGTCATTATTCCACATTGTTTAGCACCTGCTGCAATTAAAACTCTTTTGCATTCATTTGCAGTTGCTCCCGTTGTATAAATGTCATCAAAAATAAGAATTTTTTTGTCTTTGATTTTTTCAGCATTTTTTACATAAAAGGCGTTTTTAACATTTTTCTTTCTAGAAGAGCCATTTTGTATGCTTTGTGGCTGAATATTTTTGCATTTTTTTAAAACAGAAGTCTCACATTTTATTTTTTTTAAAGTATTAAACTCCTTGTTTTTTTCATTGGCTATTCTTTTCGCAACCTCGCTTGCTTGATTATAGCCTCTTTCTAGCAAACGTTTTTTATGTAGAGGAACTGGAATAATCATATCATATTGATTTATAAAAACAGATGCTTCATAACAATTACATATTTTTTCAGCAAAAAAACTACATAAATATGACTTATCTCTAAATTTATACTTTAAAAGTAATGTTCTAATTTCTCCATCATATTTATACATAAAGAATTTATCATTTTTTTCATTTTTTTTCAACTCTAGAAATATTACTTTTTTGTAACAATCATCACATACATATTTTCCAATTTTTCCACAATACTCACAAGTTGGTGGAAAAATCAAGTCAAGTAAATTCATTGTCCTCCTTTTTTGTTGCTGGTTAATAAATTAAGGCGTTTAAATAATCTTACGTTTTTTCATTTTCAAATGCTTTTATTAATTTATATTTTAATCCAGAGTTTCTCTCTTTACTATGGTTGTTATTTATCATATATTCTATTGTTGATTCATTACTATAAATTCTAAGCATTTTCTTTGCTCTCGTCATTCCAGTGTATAAAATATTTCTTGTTAAAAGCATTTGTGATACACCGAGTATTGGCATCAATACCTCATCAAACTCGCTTCCCTGGGATTTATGTACTGTTATAGCATAAGAATGTTCTATTTGGTCTAAATCTTGAAAACTATAATTTGCAATCTTTCCATCCTCAAATCTTATTTGCATAATATCAGTTTCATTGTCAATTTCTGTAATCGTTCCCATTTCGCCATTAAAAATGCCACTCCCGTATTCTCTTTTTATTACATAATTAGGATCTAGGCTATTTACATTCATCCATTTTTCATTGCTATCAAGATTATAGTCATTATTTTTTACCCACTCAATGTCATAGTTATTTTTAGTTTGCATAACTTTATCGCCTTCCCTAAAAATAACATCTCCAAAGTGTTTTTCTCTTTTTGCCTTATCTTTTGGGTTAAATTTCTCTTGAATTAGTTTATTTAGCGTTTTTGTTCCTAGGTCACCTCTTTTTGTAGGTGTAATTATTTGAATATTTGTATTTTTATATTGTTCAAGGATCATTTTCTGAACAATTCTTGGGTTATTTTGAGCAATAAATTCGAAATCATCTAATGTATCATCATTAACCTTTTCTCCAATAAAATTAATCCCATCATTAACTTTGTGTGCATTAACAATTATTCTACTTTTAGCCGCTTGCCTAAAGATTTTGTTTAATTTAACATAAGGGATTTGTTCTGAATCAATTAAATCTTTTAGAACTCTTCCTGGTCCAACAGATGGAAGCTGATTAATATCTCCCACCAAAATTAATTTTGTGCCTTTGTAGATACCATTGAGTAAATAATTCATTAAAAACATATCGACCATTGATACTTCATCAACAATTACTATATCGGCATCTATTGGAGTAACATCCATATCAGGATAAAATTTTTCATCTTCAATTTTACCAATTTCAAGTAACCTATGGAGAGTTTTAGCGTCCTCACCTGTAGATTCAGTCATTCTTTTAGCTGCCCTGCCCGTTGGAGCACATAGTATAACTTTTTTACCTATTGATTTATAAATGTCAATAATTGTTTTTATTATGGTCGTTTTTCCGGTACCTGGGCCACCTGTAATAATAGAAACGTTATTTTCATTAATCATTTTTATTGCTTCTTCTTGCTTACTAGATGGATTTATTTGACTGACTTTTTTTATCACCTTATCAATATCATAAATTTTTTTAGTGTTTTTACAAGTAGAAAGTTCTTTAATTCTATATGCAATATTACCTTCAGCTAAGTAAAAATCACTTAAGTATATCCATTTTCTTTCAACTTCTTCTGTTTTTTCATCTATTGTTAAAAGCTCTGTTCTCTTTTCAATGTTTATTTTCTCTTTTGATGCTAAATCTTTTATAGCCATTTTCAATTCATTTTCATCAACTCCGAGTAATCCTGAAGTAAACTTAAGTAAAGCATCCTCTAAAACACAAGAATGTCCATT
>CACXCH010000070.1 GCA_902766085.1 uncultured Eubacteriales bacterium | reverse complement strand
AGCACCTCTTTCCTTTATTCTTTAGGTAACTAAGCAAGTTTATTATATCATAAAAGTGATAAGCTTGTCAACGATTATGTTAACTTTAGTTGTATATTACAAATTTTGCATAAATTTGTTTAATTGTTTTTTCAAAGTGTTTTTGAATTAAATTGTCATTTTATCTTAATTTTGTCTTTTTTCTTTACAGTCGCTTTGTCTCAATTCTGCCTTTTTAATGCCGCTTTATTTTAATTTGTTATTTCACGTTGGTATCCTTTATTTTAATTAGCTACATTTTTTCTTGATTGTATTTTTATTTTAATTGGTCACAGCTTTTACTTGACTACAATTTACCTTAGTTAGTCATAGCTTTTACTTAACTGCAATTTACCTTAGTTAGCCGCAATTTTTTGCTTTGTTTTATCTAAGTCTATCTGTTTTAATTTTTGGTACAACTCTATTTGCTCTTTACTTAGCTTACGTGGAGTAACTATTTTTGTAACAATTTTCAAGTCCCCTCTGCTTCCAAGTCCATTCTTATATCCCTTTTGCTTTATAATTAAAGTATCATTACTGCTAGTCGATCTTGGAATAATTATTTGCATATTCTCATCGAGCACATTAATTATTTTTGTAGTCCCAAGAGCAGCTTCCCAAGGTTTTAATGTAATTTGAGTATATAGGTCAATTCCTGATAATTTAAGGTTTGGCTCATCTTTTATGTCTATTTCTATAAGTAAATCGCCATTTTTTCCACCATTTTTGCCTTTTTTTCCTTTTCCTAAAAATCTTATTTTGTCATGATTTTGTATTCCTGCTGGTATTTTAAATGAAAAGCTTTGAGTTTTACCATTTACACTTTTAAATTTTAATTGTTTATTTACCCCATAAAAAGCATCTTGGATTGAAATATCAATTTTTGTAGTAATATCCTCACCGTAAATTGGTTCCTTTGAGCTATTCTCTTTTTTCGTTTTTAGAAATCCATTTCCAAATAGCAATTCGAAAAATATTTCTTTAAGTGATTTTTTTTCTTGTTTACTTTTGTTTGATTTTCCATAATATCTATTCCAATTGAAATCATATTTTCTTTTAAGGCTTGGGTTTGATAAAGTTCTATATGCTTCATTAATATCCTTAAAAATTTCTTCATATTCAGAGTTATTTACATTTGCGTTCATATCGGGATGATATTTTTTTGCAAGTTCCCTATATGCTGTTTTTATTTGATCACTGCTTACTTTATTGGATTCTAATCCTAAAATTTTATAGTAATTTTTAAAAATCATTTGTAACTCCTTATCGCTAGCAAGATTATATATTATTTTTATTGAATTATCAATATTTATTGAAAAACTTTTTGAATAAAGTTTCAAAAAACGTTACTATTTATAATTATAAAATAATACTATATAATAAACAATTAAGGCACATCTTCAGCTTCTAGTCAAGGTGCTAGCGTCAGACGCAATTATTCCTTTTCTATAATAATATTACATATATCTTTTGTAGAGTTTGGCTTTGCAATCTTTCTTGCATTTTTTCTCATTTGTTCTATTTCTTTAGGATTATTTAAAATGTTCTTTACCTGTTTCTCAATACTGTCATAAGATTTAAAACTTATGTTTAAATCTGTCTTTTCAATTTCTTTTATGAAAAGTTCTTTTATTTTATCTGTTTTTATCCAAATTCCTGCTCCATTTTTTTCAATAAATCTTGCATTATCCTCTTCTTGACCAGGAATTGGATTAATTATTACCATTGGCAAATTGGAGTTTAGGCATTCAGTTGTCGTTAACCCTCCAGGTTTTGTTATTGCTAGAGTTGAAACATTCATTAGTTTTGGAATCTCATTTGAAAATCCTATTACTTTCACATTTTCGTTTTGGTTGTTTTCATCAACTATTTGTTGAAATCTTTTTTTTAATTCCTCATTTTTCCCAGAGATTACAATCATTTGATATTTATCTTGTAAATTATTTATAAATGCTTTTAAAATATCAGTTGTTGTTTTTTGAACAAGTCCATATTCTCCGCCACCAAAAAAGAGCAATATGTTTTTGTTTGCATCTAGATTATATTCTTTTGCGACATCCTCTTTATTATATGTTTTAAAAAATTTACTAGAAATTGGTATTCCTGTTGGATAAATTTTGCTTTCATCAACATTGCATTTCTTAACCATTTCTTTCATCTCATCAGAGGCTACAAAAATGTAGTCTATGTACTCGTGCCCAACAAGCCATTGATTTTGAGGCACATAGTCAGTCATAACACTTGCAAGTTTGCACGTTATTTTATTTTTATGTTTTAAGTAAGCAATCATTTGCGTACTGAATGGATGTGTAGAAACTACTACATCAGGTTTGAAATCCTGTACAAGTTTATTCAATTTTTGCGACATTATTTTATTTCCAAAATTACTTATTGAAAGGACAGGCTCTTTATCTGAAATTTTATAAACTGCTTCCCAAGCTTTTGGTGCATTTTTTGTCATCGATTTATATGCATTTGTTGTCACTTTCTCAAGATTTAAATTTATATATTTCATACAATCAATCATTTTCAAGTCGATGTCTTTGTAGTTTTCTTCCAAATACTCTTTTATAGAATTTGCCGCTGTAAAATGTCCTCCTCCATAAGAGGCATAAAATATTAATATTTTCATTGTTTATTCCTCGTTTTTATTTATACCATATTTATTAATTAGTTTCAATAAAAAGATGAATAATTAATATTTTTACTTGGTTAATGTTCCATTTGGCGTATTTACAATCATTAATATGTCTTCTTCTTCACCTGTTTGAGCATTGATAAATATTAAAAAGTCATTATCTTCTACTTTTCCTTTTATTTCATAACAATTTATTTCTGTATTGTATTCTGTTGGAATTACTGCTTTGTCAATAGATTCTATTTGTACTTTGTTACTTACTAGTTTTTTCGCGTCTTCTATTGATATTTTGTAATTATTCAAATCTCTTTTTTCAATATGATTGTTTAGATAATTTGTTGCTTCCATTCCTAATATTTCACCATTGTCCATTGCAATTTTTACTTTAATTAGATCTGGATAGATAACAACATCATCTTGATAATATGCGTAGTTTATTGTTAATATGTTTTCATTTGTTAAGTAGTATGTTTCTTTCATTGTTCCAAGATTATTGTTTTTTAAAAATTCTTTTCCTTTGTTTATCGCATCTTCTTCTGAAATTGTTTTATCATTTACTTGCCTATCACAGTTAAATGATAAAATATGCCCTCCTTTTTTAGTAATAATTATGCTTCCTTTTGATGAGTTTGCATAATCAAATTGAAATTCATAACAATCTACATTTGAATTTTGGGTTTCATTTTCACTCGTGATGTTTCCGATTTTTTCTTTTCCTATAAAATTAATTGCTATTTCTTTTGCCTTTTCTTTATCTACTTCGTCTCCAGTTAATCCTAATCCCTTATAAATACTATGGTTTTCAGAAAAGGCTCCATCGTATATTAGTCCTGTATATTGATGCAAATCTTCTTCTATATTTGAAAATGTTGATTTTGAAATATTTTCATCATCACTAGCAAATATTTTGGAACCCTTTTTAGTAAGTTCTCCCCATTTTATGTTGTTTGAATATAAATCATTTTCTATTTGATTTACCGTGTTTTCTAATTCTACACTATATTGATGAAGATTAGATATTTTTTCTAAATCTTCTTGAGATAGTTTTTCTCCGGAAATTGTTTTTGATGACAATGAGTACGAATAATCACTAACCTGATTTAAAAATTTTTGAGCTTGTTCTATATTTTGTGATTCTATTGGCAATTTGGCTAGGTATATTTCTGCAATGGAGCAAGTTTTCCAAATTGATGTTAAGATTTTACTTGCGTGTTTGCTATCATTAGTTATTTCTGCCTTGGCTAACAGCTTTTCTGTATTGTTTACATATTCAGCCAGCTCATAAAAAGCTTCGTTATAACTATTTTCTGCTAGGTTTCTATAGTCTCTTGCTTTTTTTAGCGAAAATACCATCATTATTAAAATTATTCCTATTAACGTTATT
>CACXCH010000069.1 GCA_902766085.1 uncultured Eubacteriales bacterium | reverse complement strand
TGGAGCCTACAACGGGAATCGGACCCGTGACCTCAGCCTTACCAAGGCTGCACTCTACCGACTGAGCTATGTAGGCATTTATACTTTTGCATTACATTAAATTAGATTAGTTATTTACAACATTTGAAAAATATAAAATTTTACGAGTAATTATATTCTATAAAATTTATATATTTTTCAAATTTTTTTCTGTTTTTTTTCGTATTCTTTGTATTGCGTTATCTATTGCTTTTGTGTCTGATTGCAAGTCTTTTGCTATCTCTACGTAGCTTTTTCCCTTGATGTATTCATTTAAAACTTGTTTTTCAAATTTACTTAATGAGTTGTTTATTGATGTTTCTATATTTTTATAATACTCGCTCTTAGTTATTGTTTCTAATGGGTCTTCAACTGTTTCTGCTGATAGTATGTCAATTAATGAATTTTCTTGTTCTCCGTCTTCATTTTCAAATGTGGTATTGTTTAATGAAATATATGAATTTAGTGGAATATGTTTTTGTCTGTTCGAGCCTTTTACAGCAGTAATTATCTGCCTTTCTATACATAAATTAGCAAAGTTTTTAAAGGAGTTTTCTTCTTCTGGCTTAAAGTTTTTTATAGCTTTAAATAACCCAATATAGCCTTCTTGTATTAAATCATCTTTTTCAGCACCATTGATATAGTACTTGTTGGCTTTAATATTTACTGCGTCACTGTATCTTTGTACTAGTGCATTTATAGCATGCTCGTTACCTTTTTTTGCTAACATTATAAGTGCATTTTCAGATGAATCATTTCTTGTTTCTTTAGTATTTTCCTGCCTGTTATTGTTATGATAGTTGAAATTGCTTGATTTAATATTATTAGTGTTTGGCTCAATTTCATTTTTCATATTGTTAGCATTTTTCTCGGTATCATTTTTCATGTTATTACTTTGGTTTTGATTGTTTGAGAATGATATCTCATTTTTCATTATTATAAGTTACTCCTTTATGTTGTTTAGCTTTCATTATTATATTTATAAAACATCAAGTTGTCAAGTGTTTTTGCTGTTTTCAAGTTGTAGCACGAGCTTACTGCTGATTTTCTTCTTTTGGATTTAATATCTCTTGTATTTCGGGATTCTTTAATATTTCATCTGTTAAGTATATCTTCGAGTTTAAATTCTGATTTAAAACACATTTTGCAATGTCGATATCCCCTCGTAATCTCCTACTTGCGTATTTTACAATTAACCATTTGTTCTGAACCGCTGCCATTACAACGTCTTTATCGTCTCTTAGCTCTTTACTTGCATAATATAAAATTTGCCCATCCTGGCTTACCGCTTTTAGCATTAAATCTTTGTCAGCGTGTAATTTATCACTTGCATAAGCTAATACCCACGTTGCCTTGTCCTTTAATGCTTGTAGCATAAATTCTTTATTGTCTGCATTTGCTTCTGCATCTTCGATCATATATTCTTTTTCTTCTTCTTCGTCTTCCATTTGAGTTTAACCTCTCTTTTTTCTGCTTGAGTTTAGCCTTTAATTTTAAGGTTGGTCTTTTCCATTTTAGACTAATTTTTCTATTAAGTTTAAGGCTTCTTTTAACTTATATATCCTTTTTTTATGTCGATTCAGTTATTATTCTTGTTGGTATTCTATATCTGTCATAAATGGAAACATATCTTTTATTGCTTTAAATGTTATCATTGATTTTGCAGCAGCAGGATTTCTTGATTTTTGTTCAACTAATTCTTGCATATAGCAGTTTTCGTTAACTTTATAAAGTACATATCTATTTCTTACATAGTCAAATAAAATTTTGTATCCGCCATCTAAATCATTCGAAAATTCTGTAAAAGTATATTTTCCTTCCATTTTTTGTCCTTTCATATTAAACGTAATTGCATTTCACTTTGAGTTTAAGTATTTTGAGTTATTCCTGTTAGGCAATATATTAGTCAATGATAATAGTATGTAATCAATCCCGCTTGCTAGTTTTTGTAATTATTATCACTCTAAATGATAGCCCTAAATTAATCATCATTATATTGTATTATTTTGTTATTTTATCATTTCATCAAATTCCTGTTCAGAAATTACACGTATGCCAAGTTTTTCGGCTTTTTCCAATTTACTTCCTGCATCAGATCCAGCAAGTACATAAGATGTTTTCTTTGAAACACTGGTCGATGTTTTTCCTCCTAGTTTTTCAATTATATCACTTGCCTGTTCCCTTGAGTATTTTTCAAGTGATCCTGTTAATACGAATGTTTTTCCCTCAAATCTGTCATCTGTTGTTTCTTCTTCTAGAGACACCATATTTACCCCAGCTTCTTTTAGTCTATTTATTAGGTCTATTGTTTGGTCTTCTCTGAAAAATTGATAAATACTATTTGCAATAATTTCTCCAATATCATCTTTTGCACTTAAATCTTCAACACTTGCTTCCATTAGTTTATCAAGTGTTTTGAATTTGCGAGATAAATTTTTTGCACTTTTCTTTCCAACATGCATTATTCCTAATGCTGATATTAAATTAGATAAGTCCCTATTTTTGCTGTCATTTATAGCATCAATTAAGTTCTTTGCAAATTTCTTTCCATTCTTTTTTAATGACTCTATATCTTCTTGCTTTAAGTAGTAAATATCTGCTATATTTTTTATTAGTCCTTTGTTTACAAGCTGTTCAACAATTTTGTATCCCAGTCCTTCAATATTCATTCCATCTCTTGATGCAAAATGAACTATGTTTCTAAGAGCTTTTGCTGGGCATTCAATTCCTGTACATCTAACAGCCGCTTCTCCATCTATTCGAACTGCTTCTGCTCCGCATACAGGGCAATATTTAGGCATAGAAAATACTTTTTCATTGCCGTTTCTTTTTTCTTTTAAAACTTTAATAACCTCAGGAATAACGTCTCCTTGTTTTTGAATTATTACGTGATCTCCAATTCTTAGGTCCTTATCTTTTATGAAATCTTCATTATGAAGTGTTGTTTTTGAGATTGTTGAACCAGCTATTTTTACTGGCTCTAAAATAGCCATTGGAGTAATTACTCCAGTCCTTCCAACTTGGCAAGTAATGTCTTTCACTATTGTTTCTTTTTGTTCTGGTGGATATTTGTAAGCTATTGCCCATCTTGGAACTTTAAATGTTTCCCCAAGTTTTTCACGTAAAGCTAGATCATCAACCTTTATAACTGCTCCGTCTATTCCAAATGTTAAGTTTTCACGATTTTCACCAATTTCATTTATAGCATTAATTACTTCTTCTATGTTTGAACATAATTTTCTAAATGGAACAACATTGAATCCAAGTTTTGCTAAATAATTTAATTCTTCCCAATGCGAATTAAATTTTATATCATCTTCTATTTTTTGGACATTAAAAATGTATATATCAAGTGGTCTTTCTTTTGTGATTTTGCTATCTAATTGTCTTAGTGAACCTGCTGCTGCATTTCTTGCATTTGCAAATAATGGCTTTCCAAGTATTTCTTGTTCTTCATTTAGCTTTTCAAAACCTTCTTTGCTAATGAAAACTTCTCCACGTACAGTTATGTTTATAGGTTCTTTTAATTTGTGAGGAATAGACTTTATGGTTTTAACATTATCTGTTACATCTTCTCCAACAAATCCATCTCCTCTTGTAGCTCCTTGCACTAAATTTCCATTTTCATATTTTAAGGCGCACGATAACCCATCTATTTTAGTTTCAACGCAATAATTCGTTTCCCCAGATTCCTTAATTCTTTTATCAAATTCGTATAATTCATCAAATGAAAAAATATCTTGTAAACTTTTAAGTGGAACCTCGTGAGTAACTTTTGGTAAATCTTCTCTAGCATGTCCACCAACGTGTTGAGTGGGAGAATCTTTTGTGATAAGTTCCGGATGTTCCTTTTCAATTTTTTTAAGCTCATTCATCATCATATCATAGTCATAATCTGATAAAGGTGAGTTGTCCTCATCATAATACAATTTTGAATAATAATCTAACTTTTTGCGGAGCTCTTTAGCTCTTTCCTCAAGTTCCATTTTTTATCCCTTTCAAAAATCAAATTTATTCTAGGACATATATATTACATATCCTTTAGAATATCCTTCCCGTCTTTTAAGTACTCATATCCTGAAAAGATTGTTGCAATAACACATATAAACATTAGTAAAGTATCAAGTAGATTTAGTACAAAGCTAAATCCAGTTAAGCTTTTTGTAAATATTGAACCTATTTGATTAACATCTATAAGTGTTAGAATAATTGCAATCATTTGAGTTACTGTTTTTAACTTACCCCACTTGTTAGCTGCAATTACTTTTCCATTTTGTTGTGATGCAATAAGTCTGTAGCCTGATACTAAAAATTCTCTAAATACGATTATTATTGGTATCCATGCTGGTATAGTTCCCCTTTCAACCAGTATAATTAATGCAGATACTACTAATATTTTGTCAGCAATTGGATCTAAAAATTTTCCAAATGTTGTTACTTGATTATTTTTTCTAGCTAGATATCCGTCTATTTTGTCTGTTATTGCTGCAATTATGAATATAATATCAGCTAATATGTATCCCAGTGGAATATTCCATAATTCCACTGGAAAATCAATCATTGAGATTATTACGAGAATTGGTACTAATAAAATTCTCATTACTGTTAATTTGTTTGGTAAATTCATTTTTAACATCCTTTCTATTGTTCATCTACTATATTATTTGAGTTATTAATTTCATTGCTCATCCACTATATTATTTGAGTCATTAATTTCATTGCTCATTCACTATATTATTTGAGTCATTAATTTCATTTATTTCATTGCTTATTTGATTATTTTCCTCTTTTTGCTTTTTCTGTTGTTCAGAAATAGTTTGCAATTGGTTAATTAAATCGGTAAGTTTTTGCATATCTTCTCCATAAAGTTTCCAATTACCGCTTTGGAATGAATTTTGAACATTTTGATTTGCTTTAACAACTTCATCTATTAAGTCATCTATATTTTCATTGTCAATTACCTCTATATCAACAGCATTTTTTGATAATAAGTTTTGTAGTGCTTCTTCTAAGTCATTTCCAATTGCAACTTTATTTCCTGATGCAACAACTACTTTCTTTAATGTAGGTTTTTGGCTTGATTCATTTAACATTTCTTGGTAGTATGTTTGAACATACAATAATGTATTTTCGATTGGAATTACTTTAATGTTTTTAGTTATTTTGGTTCCTGTTGTTGATAAATTTGTAATTTCTTTAGCAATAGTCTCATCTTGAGTTATTTGAGCTTCGAGTTCTTCTAGTCCAAGTACATTGCTATTAGATGAGAATTTATATACTTTTAGAACTTCTTTTGCTCCGTCCATATATCCAATTAAATAAGATGTAAGATTTTGTTTGTCATAGTTTGTATAAGGAATTACCATACACAATCTGTTTTCTCCATCAACATTGCACATAGCATAATAAGGCTTTATTGTTTCCGATTTTCCAGTTGTATTTTCTTTTGCTATTTCCCATATATCATTTCCTCTGTATAAAACCTCTGGCTCAATGTTATGGTGTGTTTGTAAAACTTTTGATTGAATATCATATAGTTTTTTAGGATATACAAAATGTTTGCTTATATCTTCAGGAATTGTATCACTTTCATCGGCAAATACTCCTTTGAACATATTATTGTATGACATTACTATTGGGTCATTTCTATCAGTAATGTAAAACTTCATAGTTCCATCATAAGCATTAATTATTACTTTTGCTGAATTTCTTATATAGTTAACTTCTTTTGTATTATTAAATATTTCCTTTTGTGAGTATGGATAATCATCTGAAGTTGTGTATGCATCAATTACCCAGAATAGCTTTCCACTATCATCAATTACCATATAAGCATTATCGCTATCATAATACAAATAAGGCATTACACTTTTTGCTCTGTTTATAATATTTCTATTCGTAATAATTTTACTTTCTGAATTTATTCTTGTTGAAAATGCTAGTTTTAGATTTCCTTCCCTTATTCCAATTAGTAGTCTATCTATGAAATTAAGTTTTAATCCTGCATCACCTGTATATTTGTATGTTGCTTGTTCATTAGAATCTTCATCAATATAATCAATTTCTTGTGTATCATTATTTATTACGCAAGCATCTTCGTTTTGGAGTCCATAATATATTCTAGGCTCTGTTATTGGAATTTCTTCATTTGATAAATCTCCAAATCCATTTTGGATATTGTCTAAGTTTCCAGATGAATCAGTTTTACCAGCTAATGTAATAATTGTTCCATAGCCGTGTGTATATTGGTATGTTTTGTTTATATACGATGTGTTTGAATTTTCAATTTCTCTTGGGGTTACATATACTAATGTACTTACCCCTTTGATATTATAGTTTTCGATTTGAGTTTGTCTATAAGTATAATATCCATTAGATGTTTTAGAATTTTCTAATTCCTTTAATACGTTGCTAGAAGTTACAACATCTATGTTGCTAAGTAGTTCACTATTATTTTCAATCTGTTCGTTTGTAATTGTTCCAGAATAATCAACCGAAGTTTCATCAGTTGGAATTCCATAGGCTTGTTTTGTATATTCTATGTTATCTTTAATATGTTGTTCATTTTGTGCTAATGAGTTAGATCCAGCAAATATCCACTGATACAATGCAAGTACAAAAGCTAATATTATCAAATAAACTGGTACAATCATTAAATTTGAAACAACGCCTCTTATATTTTCTTGTTTTACTGCTTTAAATGCTCTTAGAATAGAAATCATGGCTAATAAAGCAAGCAAGCAGTATCCAAATAGTTTTACAGTTGCATCTCCACTAGATGCCCCTATTAAAGATATTGATGAGCCATCATTAAGTTTTACAGTTTGGAATTTTTCATTTCCAATATTAAGCACCATAAATAGTAAAATAAATACTGCTATTAAGATTGCTATTGCTTTGATTCGTCCTGTAAGTCTTTCTGAAATTTTTACTTTTTTTATAAGCTCTCTTGAGACTCCTGTTTCAAAGCTTTTGTTTAAAATAATTATTGAATATATCATTGCATACGCAATTGTTGCCACAATAACAGCTAATAAATAAATTAAAATTACTTGTAAAAATGGTTTTATTAATATGAAAAAAGATATATCAAGGTGGAATATTGGGTCGAAAGTTCCAAATTTTGAATTACTAAATGCAAGCAAAGCACTTTTTTCTATAATTCCCGTACTTGCAATGCTTCCAATAAGTGCAATTATAAAAGATATAGATTTGTTTGGAAACTTTGGTATTTCTTTCTTTTCTTCATCGAAAAATATTTTTATTGATTTTTTTATTTGTTTATTTGTTAGAAAAAATGCAAGAAAGAGAATCACGAAGTTTATTACAAATGTAAAACAATAATATATTGTGCTTCTGTAAAATGTATTTGCATATTCATCTCCAATTTCTTTCATTTCAAGATAATTTGTTCTTAAAACAGCATATCCAACAATTAAAGCTATAATACTTACTATAATTACTAAGATTTTTCTTGTGTTATGTTTTTTAGTTTTACTACTTTCCATTACATAATCCTTTCATTTTG
>CACXCH010000068.1 GCA_902766085.1 uncultured Eubacteriales bacterium | reverse complement strand
TTTCTGTATGTGTTAGCAGCATTCTTAGCTCTTCCAAAGATACCTGTTCCTGATGTAGCTTGTCCTATTGTAACACCTGCTAGTATTAATAATACAATAATTGTGATTATTAATGCAACTAATGTAATACCTCTTTCCTTTTTCATTCTAAATTCCCTCCTTAGTTAAAATTTTGTATATATTTAATTAATTTTTAAATATAACCAATTTAATTATTTCGTCCCCTTGCTAATTCCAGCATTATGATAATAATTATCAGTTGTGCTTGTACTTGTATTATTTGTACTACCTGTTGATGTTGAAGATGATGAACTACTGTTGTCTGAATCATCTGTTGTGTTAGAAGAAACTTCGTTTGCATCAACCTCGGCAAAAGGATCAGATTTTCCTGGATTATAACTTCCAGTTGATTTATATGTTGATAAGTCAGAATCTGTAACTTCAAGTAAAGTGTTAGTTGTTTCATAAGTTTGTTCTTGAGTAGAATCTGCTATTTCACTCGCAATGTTTTCTGGTGTAGAATATGCTTCAACCTTTGCTGGCACTAAAGCATTGCTTGGTATATATTGATATAAAATAAATGCTAATATAAAAGCTACGACTACACATAATAACAATGCAATTATTACTTGCTTAATAACGTTTTTTGCCATCTTTTTCTCCTTTTAGAAATAACTTTACTGATTTGTTGTTGACCCAGAAGTTGTATTTGAATCACTTGTTGATTGTGTTGTTGTACTTGTGCTTGTTGTTGATTGAGTTGATGTATTTGAACTTGTAGCTGCATTAGATGATGTTGAAGTATCCGTTGTTCCAGAAGTCATTGTTTGCGTTGCATCTGTTGAGCTAGAATTTGATGTTTGTTCCTGTTGTATTCTTACATCCTTTACAACAAATGAAGCACTCGATGCAGTCATTTCGAAAGAATCAATTGTAAAGTCTAAATTTGAATCATTTTCTAGGTCTCTAATAAATTGACTAATTGCTAAGTATTGACCTGATACTGTAAAGTTCAAATTTTTGTAATTATCAGCTCCTAGTGTTGATGACCCAACTGACATCGTAACAGTTACGCCTTCTTTTGTAGCATAGTTGCCTACCCTGCTCCACAAATATTCAATCGTATAAGTCTTTGTTTGTAAAGCTTCTTGTATTTCACTTGCTGAGCTAACTGATACTAAATCTAGGTAATTCTTTTTAGCACTAGTTAATTCTTTTGCATCTTTTTGTAAAGTATTTAATGAGCTTTTATAGTTTTCTATTTCTTGGTTAACTTCATCAATTTTGTCATCTAAACTTGCACTTTTTTCTTGTAATTTACTAAACCCTAGTACTTGCAAAGAACCAATTGAAAAGCCTTTAAGCATTGCTAATACTAATGCAATAAATAATAATATGTTAGCAATTATAAGTAGTATTCTTTTCATTTTTTTATTAGTTCTCCTTTCCTAGTAAGATGTAAGATCTCCTTCAATTGTAGCAACAACATCGCTTCCAGATTTTTCACCAAATGTAGAAACAACATTTTCAAGTATTTCCGCATTACTTAATTTTGCTTTAAAATAAGCTAATTGTTCATATTCAGATGCTTTTGCAGTAATTACAATATGTTGTATAGTTTCTCCTGAATTTGACGTTTGTTCTGTATTTTTTATAGATGTTAATGTTACTCCTTTTGGAATTGTATATGCAATTTTGCTTAGTAGATTCGTAATTTGGTTTTTCCTACTTCTTTTTTCTTCTATTGCAGAGCTTGTATTTTCAAGCTTTGTTTTATATCTAATGTAATCTTGTGTTTTGTTTTTTATTGTTGAATCATCTGTATTTGCTAATGTTTCCTGTGATTTTGTATAAGTAATCGTTTGTTCTGCTTCGTTTATTTTATCAGTTATGGCTTTTGAAACCCATACACTCGAAATGGAAAACATAACTATTATGACCATTACTACAATCAATGAAACAATCATACTTGTATCTAAAGATGTTATTTTACTTTCTGATTTTAAACCATTTCCAGCTCCTTTTATTCCATTGACTATTCTAGCAAATAAAGCTTGTGCTTTTTCTTTAAAGCTGATTTCTTCACCATTTTTTGATAATGTTGAGACATCTGAATTTAGCAAATCTTTTAATTTTTTTAGAATATCATTCGTTTTAAAGTTGAATGATTGTATTCCATATCCCATTCCCTGTATTGCAAGGGCAATTGCTGAATCAACTTCAATGTAATCTTTTATATTTACGCTTCCGTTGTTTGCTATAAAAAAAGGTTTTAAAATTTCAACTTTTGCTTGTTTAAAGTATTCTTGGAAGTATAAATCAACATTGTTAATAACTGAACCATATCCAGTTAAATATATTTCATCAATTTTTGGATACTGTGTAGAAAGTCTTTGTGTTTCTTGTACAATTCTATATAATTCTGGAACAATATATTTTAAATATTCATTTTCAGTTTCTCTTTGCATTTCACCTTGTTTGATTGCTTCCATAGTATATATTGTTGTATTTTTGCAAACATCATAGGTTTTTGAATATGAATTTTCTTTTTCATTTATGGAGTCAAATGCATTTTTCATTCCAACTTCTAGAGAATCAACACTATATAAATTGCCTCCAATTAATGTAGTAACTGTTGTTTTATCATCTAAATCAATAATCATAATATTTTTATTTGGATTTATGTTTATCAAATTAGGTAATGCTATTGCCTCTGGTGCAATTGACCTTAGGTTATATTTGTCAAATATTTTTGATATATTATTTATATTAGTCCTTGTAGTATAAGAATACATTATCCTTCTTTTTTCAGAGTCATCAAGGCATATTCTTATTTGATGATATCTTCCAGCAACTGTTTCTTTATTTATACGGTTGTCAACACAGAACGATTCAAATTCTGTTTGTACTGCTTTGTCAATGTAGTCCTTTTTTTCAATTTTAAAAATGTTGAAATAATAATATTTATTGTCTCTAAGATTTGTGCTCATTGGAGTACTTGCACTATTTGTCTCTTGTATAATCTGTTCTATAGTTGAATTAAGCTTTAATTCATCATAAAACTTTACACCATAAGAAGTAACACTGTACTTGTTATCATTATTTCTTTGAACTTTAGCATACTTAATCATTTTATCAGTTATTGATATTCCAAGGCAAGTCTTCATTATTATTCCTTTCTTCAACTATAAAATAGTAATAGTAATACATTATTATCACTACCCTGTTTTCAACTTATAACTATTTTATATTTTTTTTAGTAAAAGTCAATATGTTGTCGAGTAATGTAAAATAAATGTAATTTTTGTAATTTTTTTGTAAAGAATTTACAAAATACACCTTTTATTTATTATTTTTTTGATATATATCGCTGATGTTTTTGGTGCAACTTTCCCCGGTATTCCACTATAAAGTAATGCTTTTATCTTCATCTTCTTAGCACTTTCAAAGTCAACTCCACCAGGTTTTGAAGCTAAGTCAATTATTATAGATTTGTTATTCATAAAAATTAACTTATCTTTATCTATTATTTTTTCAGGAATTGTGTTAAATATGACATCCATCTTGCATATTTTATTTCCAATTTCTTCAAATTTTACAGGATTATATCCATAAGCTCTTATTTCAGCAAGTGTTTTCTCATTTCTACTTTCCGCATATACATTAGCATCAAGTGCTTTTAATTTGTATGCTAGTATTTTTCCAACTCTGCCAAATCCTAATATTAGGCAATTTGATTTTTCAATTGTAATTTCTGTTTCTTCAATCGCTTTTGCAATTGCTCCTTCTGCTGTTGGAATTGTATTAAGCATTGTAAATTCTTCGTCCTTTAAAATATCAAAACATCCATCTGAAAAAATATTTTCTGGAATTTTGCCTGCAATAAATTTTTTATTTTTTAAAACATCTAATTTAATCTTTTTATCACTAAAGGGTGTATATATGTTTATTCCATCAATTGATAATGGAATAGAACTAATTATGATATCTTCTTTATTTATTTCGTCAATAGAATTTGCTCTTTTTAAATGTTCATTTTCGAATAATTGCTGACTTTCAAATAATTTGTCAAAACCCAAAATCTTTACATTATTGTTTTCATCACCTAGCATTTCTGCTAAATATAATATTCTTTTATCTCCACCAATCACAAAAAAATTATAACTCATATTATTCCTCCTATTTGATATAATATGAGTTATATTTATTTTTTGTTATATTTCTCTTTCGATATCTTTGCTTTCTTCTGATTTTTTAAAATCGGATAGTGTATCAACCACTGTAAATGTTTTATCCAAATGATTTATTGTATTTTCATCTTGCTGAGTTATCTTTGAATTTACTATCTTTTGCTGATTTCTTACTTGTATTTTTCCAAGTATTGGTGCAAATTGTTCATCATTTTCAATCTTTTTTCTTATTTTTGGGTATGTTTCCAATGCTATATTTGCATATTGAGTAGCTAATTCGTATTCTTTTCCATAAATTTTTATTTTAGCTAAATAATAATATGATTCAGCCACAATTTTATCATCATCGCTTTTTGTCCCATCATAAAAATACTTTTCCGCTTCATCGTAGTTTTTTAAAATCATATTGATTTGTCCTATATTTAAGTTCGAAATGTCTTTATAAGAATTAATTGTTGCAGCTTTTTTGTAGCAGCTATTGGCTGCTTCGAAGTCATTAGTTCTTACGTAGCTCATTCCTAAATAGTAATAAAGCATATATTCCTCTGGGTGATATTTTAGTTG
>CACXCH010000067.1 GCA_902766085.1 uncultured Eubacteriales bacterium | reverse complement strand
GAATTAAGTCAACAATTACAATCATTATTAGTAATGAAACACTATAAAGGATTTTTGGAAAAATAATTTTAAGAGGGGTCGCCTGAAGAAAAAAGAGTGACTCCCTTTTGAATTTTTAATATTCTATTAATGAAATAATTAAAATACCGGCTATTTTTAATATTTTATTATGTGAAATGATTAATAAAGACTATTTATTTTAATTTGCAAGAATAAAGAAGAATAATAATCATTTCATTACGAAAGGAAAAAAAATATGAATATAATTATGTTAGGAGCTCCAGGAACAGGAAAGGGAACAATTGGAGCTGAAATTTGTAAACACTACAATTTAACTCACTTAGCAACAGGAGACATCTTTAGAGATGAAATAAAAAGACAAACTGAACTTGGAAAAAAGGCAAATGAATATATTTCAAAAGGACAACTTGTTCCAGATGAGATAACAATTGCAATGGTTGAAGGGAAATTAGACAAGATGGATGGAGTTTTACTTGATGGATTTCCTCGTACAATAAACCAGGCTGAAAGTTTGAAAAAATATTTGGCAGAACATAACAAAGAAATTACAGTAGTAATCAATTTAGTTGTTCCAGATGAAGATATTATAAAAAGAACAGTAAGCAGAGTAATTTGCTCAAATAAAGAGTGTGGAGCATCATATAATACAATATTTATGCCACCAAAAGTTGAAGGAATTTGTGATAAATGTGGATCAAAATTAATAAAGAGAGCTGATGACAATGAAGAAACAATAAAACAAAGACTAGCTGTTTATTATAAAAACACTGAGCCTTTAATAAATTACTACAAAAATGAAGGCTTACTTGAGTCTGTTGATATAAATATTTATTTGCCAACAACAAAGGAAATTACAACAGCTAAATCTATAAAAATTATCGAAAATAGATTAAATAATTAATAAATAAATTAATTAACTTAAATAATTAGCAGTGCTGAATAATAAATAGGATTAAATAATAAACAGATTAATTAACTTAAAAAATCAACAGGGCTAAATAATAAATAAGACTAAATTATAAATTGATTAAATAACTTAAATAATCAATGGAACTAATTGAAAAAAATTGAATTATTATTTATTTTAGACTAGGAAGTGAAAAGTAATGGTAACAATTAAAACTCAAAAAGAAATTGAAATGATGAGAGAGGCATGCAAGGTTGCTAATTTAACACAAAAAGCAATAGAAAAAGCTATTAGACCAGGAATATCAACTTATGATCTTGACAAAATTGCTGAAGAAACAATGAGAGCTAATGGCGCTATACCAGCAGAAAAGGGATACCCAAGTGGGATGAAAGATGTACCTGATTTTCCTGGATCTATTTGCGCATCAGTAAATGATAACATTATCCACGGAATACCATCTAAATACACAATTTTAAAAGAAGGAGACATAATTAGTACAGACTTAGTTGCATACAAGGATGGATTTAATGGGGACTGTTGCAGAACTTATGCAGTGGGTAAAATTAGTGACGAAGCAAAAAGGCTAATTGAAGTCACAAAACAGTCATTCTTTGAGGGAATAAAATTTGCAAGAAAAGGAAATAGACTTGGAGATATTTCTCACGCAATTTGTGAATATGTAAGAGAAAATGGATTTGACGTTATAAAAGAATTTGAAGGCCACGGAATTGGAAGAGAAATGCATGAAGACCCAGGAATACCTAACTATGGGAAAGCTGGTAGAGGAATTAGACTAAAACCAGGAATGACTCTTGCGATTGAACCTATGGTTGTTGCTGGATCACCAGAGATTTGCGAAGGGGAAGACGGATGGTCTATTTGGACGTATGACGAAAGCCTATCAGCACACTATGAAAACACAATTTTAATTACGGAAAATGCCCCTGAAATATTGACATTAGAATAAATTGGAGTTATAATAAAATAGATTTAGTGCTCTAAAAAGCACTTTATGTAAATAACAAATAACTAGGAGGTTATTTAAAGTATGTCTAAAGAAGATGTAATAGAGGTAGAAGGGGTTGTTACAGAGGCATTACCTAATACTCTATTTAAAGTAAAATTAAAAAATGGACATGAAGTTTTAGCTCATATTTCTGGTAAATTAAGAATGAACTATATAAAAATATTACCAGGAGATAAAGTTAAAATTGAACTATCTCCTTATGATCTTACAAAAGGAAGAATCACTTGGAGAGGAATATAATTTAAAAATTAATTACTAATGTTGATAGGTGAAGTGAGATACTCATCAAAATTAAAAATCTGCTATGATTTATGTGCTTTTTCGTATATTATTTATACGCTTATTTAATAAAATGATGAATATTTGACTTCACATATCAACCATTAGGCAAAATATTATAGGAGGTAAGTGAAATGAAAGTTAGAACATCAGTTAAACCTATGTGTGAAAAATGCAGAGTAATTAAAAGAAAAGGTGTAGTTAGAGTAATATGCTCTAATCCAAAGCACAAACAAAGACAAGGCTAATTTAAATTTTGTCTGTTGTTAATGATGTTTAATAGTATATAACAAAAATCAAATTTGTTTTATTTTTTACATCATTTATTATTATTGATATTTGCGCAAAATGTAGCGGCTGAATTGATTTTGCGTTAATATAAATTTCGTTTTTTTATTTTAAAGATCAATTATTATTTTTTATTTAATTAAAAACCTTTCAAAATTAAATAAAAATTATTAATTGATGCATTTCACCTTTAAAAGAAAAAACTTTATTAAAATATTTTTTTAGAAAGGACAATAATATGGCACGTATTGCAGGTGTTGAACTACCAAAGGAAAAAAGAGTAGAAATAGGATTAACATACATATATGGTATAGGATTAAAAAGATCTCAAAAAATTCTTAAAGATGCTGGAATAAACCCAGACACAAGAGTTAAAGATTTAACTCCAGAACAAGAAAAAGATATTAGAAATGCTATGCAAGGTTATGTAGTTGAAGGTGATTTAAGAAGAGAAGTTGCTCTTAACATTAAACAATTAGTTGAAATGGGATGCTATAGAGGAACAAGACACAAGAAAGGACTTCCAGTTAGAGGACAAAGAACAAAGACTAATGCTCGTACTAGAAAAGGACCAAGAAAACTAGTAATAGGCAGTGGTAATAAGGAGGTAAAGTAAAATGGCTAATAAAGCTAATACATCAACAAGAACTAGAAACAAAAATAGCAAACATATTGAAAGTGGAAAAGCTAATATTCATTCAAGCTTTAATAATACAATAATTACAATTACAGATACTCAAGGAAATGCAATT
>CACXCH010000066.1 GCA_902766085.1 uncultured Eubacteriales bacterium | reverse complement strand
ACTTGTCAAGGTTCAATTGTCCATTCGCCTCGCTATGCTCGTTGTTCGCTACGCGCTCTTACTCGCCTATTAAATATTATGCTTTCCAGCACTCCAAATTTACAAACCATTAATCTGTAACAAATAAGTAGACTTTTTAAAAGAAAATCTTTGACTTTATTATTTGATGTAGAATAGGAAAGTAATACGAACATTTTTTACTTGGTTGCAAAAGATAAAAAAGCAAGCAGATTTTATAAAAAAATTTTAACTTTGTTATTTAGTGTAGGAGGATAAAAATTGGATAGTAATAATACTATTGTAGCAATTTCTACTGCAACAGGGAGCGCAGGAATTGGAATAATTAGAATGTCTGGAAAAGATGCATTTAAAGTTTTAAAAAGGATATTTGTCCCAAAAAATCAAGATGATAAAATAAAGGGATATACTATGAAATATGGAAATATTGTCGATAAAGATAAAATCATTGATGAGGTGTTAGTTTCATATTTTGTTGCTCCAAAAAGCTATACTAAAGAAGATATGTGTGAGATAAATTCTCATGGTGGGATGGTTGTTGAAAAAGAAATTTTAGAATTATGCTTGAAAAATGGTGCAGAGCTTGCTAATCCGGGGGAATTTACGCAAAGAGCTTTTTTAAACGGCAGAATTGATTTGACACAGGCTGAAGCTATTATGGATTTAATAAAAGCTAAAGGAGAAAAAGAAGCAGAAGAATCTATGAACCAACTAAAAGGAGCTCTATCGAATCAAATTTCTAAGATTGAAGATGAGCTTTTAAGCACGATTACTGCGATTGAGGTTACAGTTGACTATCCTGAATATGATATTGAGGAGGTGGAGAATAGAGATGCTCTTAAAGAGCTATTAAACGCAAAAAATGATCTTCTTAAACTCAAGTCTGGATTTAATAAGGGAAAGATTTTGAAAGATGGAATTAAAACTGTTATACTGGGTAGACCTAATGCAGGTAAATCTTCACTTCTTAACGCTATACTTAGAGAAGATAGAGCTATTGTAAGTAGTATTGAAGGCACTACGAGAGACACAATTGAAGAATATATTAATATTAATGGTATCACTCTTAAAATGATTGATACAGCAGGAATTAGGCAAACTGAAAATGAAATAGAGAAGATTGGAGTTAAAAAGGCTAAAGACCTTGCAAATAGTGCAGATTTAATTATTGCAATTTTTGATATTTCAAGAGATTTATCTGATGAAGACCTAGAAATTATTGATATTATTAAAAATAAAAATGCTATTATTGTTTTAAATAAATCAGACATTATGCAGAATAATTTAGATGTTGAAAATGTGGTAAAAAAGGCTGGAAAGAAAGTTATAAAGATTTCAGCTAAAAATGGAGATGGAATTGATGATTTATATAAAGAAATTGAAGAATTGTTTGATTTGAACAAAATTTCGGCTGACAATAATGTTATAATTACTAATGAAAGACACAAAAATCAAATTAATAAAGCTATTTCTGATATTGACTTGGCTATTGATTCTATTGAAAAAAATATGCCTATTGATATGACTTCTATTTATATTAGGCAGACTTTGATTGATTTAGGTGAAATTACAGGAAAAAATGTTACTGATGATATTATTAATAATATTTTTAAAAATTTTTGTCTTGGTAAATGAAAAATAGTGTTGAAACTGTGGATAATGAGCTTACTAAAATTGATTTTTGGGCATTTCTTTGAGCTTGTTTCGTAGGGAACTTTTTTATACATTAAGAAAATTATATAAATATTTTTCTTATTACTTGTTTAAGGAAATAAGAAGATTTTTACAAAAGAAAATTCTTTTTCTTTATTCTTAAATAGTGGGAAAGTTATACAAATATATTTTTTATAACTTATGTGAGTTAGGAGAGACGTAAAATTTACAAAAGAAATTTTTGATTTTTTATTTATTGTTTTGATATTATATTTTTAATTTGGAGGTAATGAAATGAGTTATTTTGCGGGGGATTATGATATTGCTGTTATCGGAGCAGGTCATGCAGGATGCGAGGCTGGACTTGCAGCAGCAAGAATGGGCCTTAAAACTTTAGTATTTTCAATTAGCTTGGAGTGTGTGGCTAATATGCCTTGTAATCCACATATTGGTGGAAGCTCTAAAGGGCATATTGTAAGAGAAATTGATTGCCTTGGTGGAGAGATGGGCAAAAATATTGATAAGTCTTATTTACAACTAAAAATGCTTAATACTTCTAAAGGGCCTGCTGTTTATTCTTTAAGAGCACAAGCTGACAGAAAAAAGTATCAGGCTGAAATGAAACATACACTTGAAAAACAAGAAAACTTGTTTTTGAAACAAGCCGAGATTGTAAATATTACTGTTGAAGATAATCAAATAAAGTCTATTGAAACAAATATAGGAGCAATTTACAATGTTAAGGCTGTAATCCTTGCAACTGGTACATATTTAAAAGGAAAAATTCACATTGGCGAGGTTTCTTATGAGAGTGGACCTGACGGGGTTTCTGCAGCTACTAGACTTTCTGATGTACTAAAAAATCTTGGAATAAAATTGAATAGATTTAAAACAGGGACTCCTGCTAGAGTAAATAAGAGAAGTCTTGATTTCTCAAAAATGCAAATTCAAAAAGGTGATGATAAAATTGAACCTTTTTCTATGGAAGATAAGTTTGATCACAATGATCATCAAGAACCTTGTTATTTGACTTATACTAATGAAAAAACCCATCAAATAATTAGGGCAAACCTTGATAGATCTCCTCTATATTCTGGTAGAATTAAGGGAGTTGGACCAAGATATTGTCCATCTATAGAGGACAAAGTTGTTAGATTTGCAGATAAGGAAAGACATCAACTTTTTATCGAACCCATTGGGGAGAATACAGATGAAATGTATGTTGATGGAATGAGTTCTTCTTTGCCTGAAGAAGTACAAATTGCAATGTATAGAACAGTTCCAGGAATGGAACATGTTGAATTTACAAGACCTGCTTATGCTATTGAGTATGATTGCATTGACCCTCAGGAATTGAAATTATCGCTTGAGCATAAAAGAATAAAAGGAATGTTCTTTGCTGGACAAATTAATGGAACATCTGGATATGAGGAGGCAGCAGCACAGGGACTAATTGCTGGAATTAATGCTTCTCTTGAAATTAAGAAAAAAGAACCATTAATTCTAGACAGATCGGAAGCATATATTGGAGTTTTAATTGATGACATTGTTACAAAAGGAACCAATGAACCTTATAGAATGATGACTTCTAGGGCAGAATATAGGCTATTATTGAGACAAGATAATGCAGATTTAAGACTTACTAAAAAAGGTCATGATATAGGCCTCATTTCTGATGAGAGATATGATCAGTTCCTTAGGAAACAAGAAGCTATTAATCGTGAAATTAATAGGGTTAAGAGTAAAATTATTAGGCCTACTGATATAGTTAATAAATTTTTAAGAGAGAATAATTCTAGCGAGATTAAAACAGGAGTTAAGTTATCTGATTTACTTAAGAGAACAGAGCTTTCTTATGATAAATTGGCTGAAATTGATGATGATAGACCGGAGCTTACTTTACAGGAAAAAAATGAGGTTGAAATTCAGATTAAGTATGAGGGATATATCAAGATGGAGGAAAAGCAGGTAGAAAAGTTTAAAGAGCTAGAAACAAAGAAAATACCAGAAAGCATTGATTATAATAAAATTGATGGACTTAGAATTGAGGCTAGACAGAAATTAAGCAAAATTAGACCTTTGTCGATTGGACAAGCTTCTAGAATTTCTGGTGTTTCTCCAGCAGACATATCTGTGTTACTTATTTATTTACATAAATAATAACTTAATTTTTAGGTGTAATTTGATTTTTAGAATAAAAAGATGAAGAATTTTTATTCATTTAGCTTTTGAATTTCAAGTTGTGAGAATATTAGAAGCTCAATTGCACCTTTTCTTTAAAATTGATGCATCTTTTAAAAGGCAGTGTTATTCCTTATTTTATAATTTACGAATAACTGTTATTTTAATAGAAATTTTTATAATATGAGGTTTTTGGTATGAAAGTTGAAGATTATTATAATTTAAACGATAGACAAATTGAACAATTTGAAGATTATAAGAAACTTTTGATTTCCTGGAATGAAAAAATAAATTTGACTGCAATAACTGATGAGGACCAAATCGTATTAAAACATTTTATTGATTCTTTAACAATAAGTAAATTTATTGATGATAATTCAAGGATTATAGATGTAGGAACTGGTGCAGGTTTTCCTGGTATTCCTTTGAAAATTTATAATGATACTTTAAAGGTAACTTTGGTTGATGCTTTAAATAAAAGAATAGCTTTTCTAGATGAAGCTATTCAGAATCTTAAATTAAATGAAATTTGTGCTATTCACTCAAGAGCGGAAGATTTGGCAAGAGTTAACGGACAGAGGGAATGCTATGATTATGCTGTTTCTAGAGCTGTTGCAAATTTAAGCACACTTGTAGAGTACCTTCTTCCATTTGTAAAGGTAGGCGGTGAATGCATTTGTATGAAGGGACCAAATATAGAAGATGAAATTGACAATTCAAAGAATGCAATTGAAATTCTTGGAGGAAAAATAGAAAAGGTTGAAGGACTTGTTTTACCCGATTCTGATATGATTAGAAATATTATTATTATAAAAAAAATAAGAAGAACTGATTTTAAATATCCACGAAAAGCTGGAATTCCTGTTAAAAAGCCATTATAGTTAATTAAATGTAGTAAAGTTATTGACTTTTTATGAAAATTTTTATATTATATATTTACGATTGGAGGATAAATTTTTGGGAAAAGTAGTTTCAATAGCTAACCAGAAAGGCGGAGTAGGTAAAACGACTACAGCAATTAATTTGTCATCTATGCTTGCTAGAAAGGGTAAGAAGGTGTTATTAATTGATGCTGATCCGCAAGGTAATGCTACTAGCGGTCTTGGTGTTGATAAAAATTGTGAATTTTCTACTTATGATTTGTTAATTAATGATGTAGAAATTTCTAATATTGCACAACAAACTAAAGTTAAAAATTTGGAGCTTTGCCCAACGAACCTTGACTTGGCTGGAGTTGAGGTTGAGCTTGTAAGTGCAATGGGTAGAGAGTATAGAATGCAGGATAAAATAAATAAAGCAAAGGATAATTATGACTTTATATTTATTGATTGTCCACCTTCTTTAGGACTAATTACGCTTAATTCTTTGACTGCATCAGATAGTGTATTGATTCCTATACAATGTGAATATTTTGCGCTTGAAGGTGTTGGTGAATTGCTTAAAACGATTGATTTAGTGAGAAGATATTATAACCATAACCTTACGATTGAGGGAGCACTTTTAACGATGTATGATCCAAGAACTAAGCTTTCTAATCAAGTTGTTAATGAGGTTAACAAATATTTTGAAAATAAGGTATTTGAAACTGTTATTCCTAGAAATGTTAGATTGAGTGAGGCTCCTAGCTATGGTATGCCTATTAATGTATATGATCCTCATTCGAAAGGCGCTAGATGTTATGATAAACTTGCAAAGGAGTTTATTAAAAAAAATAAGAATTAATATTTACAGATTATAAAAGTGCTTAAAAATATATTTTATACTTAAATTTAAAAGGAAAGGAAAAATTGTTAATATGGCTAAGAATTCTGGACTTGGGAGAGGACTTGAAGCTTTATTCTCTGAGAGTAATGTTTTGAGTGAAATGAAACAAGAAGAAAAGCAACTTGTTAAAGAGGTTGACATAAATAAAATCGAACCTAATACTAAGCAGGCAAGAAAAAAATTCGATTCTGATTCTTTGGACGACCTTGCAAAGTCTATTAAAACCTATGGAATTATTGAACCTATCATTGTTGAGGATAAGGGAGATTATTATAAAATTATTGCTGGAGAGCGTAGATGGAGAGCTGCTAAAATAGCTGGATTAAAAACAATTCCTTGTATAATAAGAGATGAGAACGAACAAAGAAATAAGGAAATTTCATTAATCGAGAATATTCAACGTGAGAACCTTAATCCAATTGAAAAAGCTTGGGGATATAAAGAGCTAATTGACAATTATAATTTAACACAGGCTGAACTTGCTGAAAAACTTGGAATTAGTAGACCTTATGTTACTAACACTTTAAGGATTTTAAACCTTGATAAACGTGTAATTGATTTAGCTTTAGAAGGGAAGCTTACAGAGACTCATTTAAGGAATTTAGCTTCAATTAGTGATCCGGACAAACAGTATGAAGTTGCATTAGAAGTTATAAAAAATGATGGAACAGTTCAGGATGTTGAAAGAATTGTAAAAAGAGGAAAGGCTACAAAGAAAAATAAAAAGTATGAGGCTTTATGTAGAGAAATGGAAGATACTTTTGAACAATTCTTTGGTACTAAAGTTAAAGTTGATGCAGGAACAAGAAGTGGGAAAATTATTATAAAGTATTCAACAAATGATGAGCTAGAAAGAATTTTAAATTTAGTAAAGAAGGAAGATTAATTTGAACTCATTTGATAATATTGAACTAATAATTATGATTTTATCAATTTTTATTTCATGTATATGTTTATATATTACCTTTAAAACAAAAAGGCGATATGAACGCTTAGCGATTAAATTGGGAAATGGTGAAGATATAAGTCATATCTTGAAAGGTTATATAGAAAAGGTTGATAAACTTGATATTAAAGAAAATGCAATTTTAAATTATTGTAAGGATATTGATGAAGAATCAAGGAAAAATTTGAAAAAAGTTGGCTTGGTGAAATATAATGCTTTTGATGATACAAAAAACAATTTAAGCTTTGCACTTGCTTTTTTAAATGAGAGCGATTCTGGTGTGTTGTTTAGTTATGTTTATAACAGATATAATAATTCAACAATTTTTGTTAAGGAAATTAAAAATGGAGAGTCTAAATCAGAACTAGCCAGGGAAGAAATTGAAGCTGTAGAAATTGCAAAAAAAAAATAAACAATTAAATTAATTAATAATGTTTTATTATAAAGATTACTATTTAATAAAAATAAATAGTAATTTTTTTTTGCAATAGGAAAGAATAAAAAGTTTTCAGTATCAGAATCAGGCATTTATAAATTAAAATTTTTATTTAATAATAAATAAAAAAATAAAAATGTAAATATAAAGTAAATAAATAATTAATTAATTAAATAGAAAAAATAAAGAATATTAATATTTTATAATAAAATAGCTTAATTAATAAAAATAAATTAATTTTTATTATTAATAAATAGAAATTAAAATAAAAAAAGTTAATTATAATAAATTAAATATTATAATGTAATAATAAAAAATTCATTTTTTCCAGTTTAATTTTATTTTATAAATAAATTATAAAATAAAAATACATTATATTTTGATTATCTAAAAATAATTATAAAAAAATATTTAAAAAAACTTAAATTATTATTTAAAAATAATAATATTATTTTTAATAAAATTTTATATAAGATATTTAATAAATAATTGTGTTATAAAAGAGATATAAACTAATAATTTTTTAGTAAAATTTTAATTGGAAACAAAAAAATTTAAGAAATCTAAAAGCAATATTAAATATAGTTATAGAAGTATAAGAGAGTAAAAAATACACTCTTGGTAGCAAAATAAAACTAATAAAGAAATTTTGCCAATAAAGCAACTTGACATAATTAAAATACAATAAGAAGAATAACATAATAGAAGAAAAAATAAAAAAAGTAAGATAGAAACAAAATGAAAATTACTAGGGAAATCTAAAGAAAACGAATAAATTATAATCCGAGAAAAGATGAAAAAAGACATCAAAAAAAGTTAACATAAAGATTAGAAGCAAATAATTCTTTCCCTGCATTTTGAGATTATGATGAAAAAAAAGTAACGTTAACTTGCTCATTTTTGGTTAAATGAACCAGAAAGTTAAGCATATTTGGGCAAAAAAGAGATGAAAAACTGATTTTAGAGTAAAACAAAAACTTGGCAAATTGACATTTAAACACTTTTGAACAATAAAGAAAAAAATATAAATTTAGTGTATTTTTGATAATTTTGTAGAAAGAAATAGAATCATTGCATATAAAAAAGCTTAAGGATATAATAAAAAAGAACTTTAATATTGGTAAAACATTTATAATCACCTTAATCAAAAACAATAATAGATTATTAAGGATAAAAAAAGAAAATAGACAATAAGACAATTAAAAATACAAATGAACATTTGACTAAAAATACAAAAGAGGATCTTAAAAATAGAAAACAATAGACTAAAAATCGTTGCACATTTTGATGGTAAAAAAATGGAATAAGAATAAAAAATAATATTTCGAAAAAAACAATTTAATTTTTTATTAAAATTTTATATTTGTGTTTTTTTATATTTAATATATACAAATTTTTATTTTATAGTAATTTATACTTATATAAAAATTCTGAAATATTTTCAATAATATTTTATGGATATAATATGTTACCTATTAGCAGTTAATATTTATAAGACTCCAAATTAAAGGATAAATAAAAATTTCTTTCGAAGGATATTCTTAAATTTTGTTATAATTCCATATTTTCTCAAATAGTATTGTCTATTTGGAATTTATAAATTAAAATAAATTCTATATTATTGTAACTATAAAATTAAATAATACAGTTAACAAATAAAAATTTATTTTTTTGACACAAAAATACTATAATTAATAAAAAGTTTTATTTTAATTATTAATAAATATAAATTAAAAAATAAAAATTCCATTGAATAAAATCATAATATTAGAATAGAAAATTTATTTTTATATTCAGTATCTTTACATAATAAATTAGAAAAAATTGTATTGATTTTTTTAATAATTATAAAAAGATAGAAAAACATATAAACAATTTTGAAAAACAATATTTTTTTAAAATTAAATTTAACATTGGATGCTTAAGCAAAAATTGTATTATAAATGTAATATTTACTAATTGTTTTTTGCAAATTATTAATTGAGGATCAAAAAAAGTTATAAGAAAACTAGAAACAATATCGACTACTATTTAAAAGTATAATAGAGTATAAAATACACTTTTAGTAAGGTTGCAAAAACAACAGGGGCAAATTGTCAATAAAGCAAGTAAACATAATTAAGATATAGAAAAAAAAGAATATTCTGGTAGGATAAAAGTCGAAAAATGAAGCAATGGCAAAATAAAAATCACTAGGGAGATTTGAAGAAAACTAATAAATGCAAGTTAAAGAAAAGAAGAAAAAAAACACAAAAAAAGGTTAACATAAATTAAAAGAACAGATATTTTTTTCTGTCATTTTTGAATTGCAATGTATTGAAAATAAGCTTCAAATTTACGAATTTTAGTCAAAATTATTCGAAAGTTAAACAATTGTGCAAAAAAGATGCGAAAATTATCTAAAAGTACAAATATAAAAAAGTTGACAAATAGACATATAGACTTTAAAGAAAAAACAAAAAAAGCCATAAGATTAAGATGATTTTAATAATTTGTGAAAAAAATATGCAAGTTTTTTACAGCAAAAACCTTAAGGCCATAATAAAAAGCTAGAATTTATAATGAATACATTTGTAGTAACCTAAATATGGTACGGGTATGAGTCAAAAAAAATTAAAATTAGATAAATAGACAATTAGACAACTATTTATAAAAAAACTGTATATAAATGCAGCTGCCTAAAACTGGAAACTATAAAAAGTACCTTGACTAAATATCATCACAAACTTAAATGGAAGAAAAAGGAAAAAATATCTGATTGTTATGGAACATTTTTTTTACAAAAAGAATGACTGCAACTGGAAAAAATTGGATGAAAAAGTTACAAAGAAAAATGATATTTTTTTCTTAACTAATAATTATCATATATAATATTTCTATTTTATTTGATATTTTTATAAATAAAAAAATAATAGATTTATAAAAATAAAAAAGAGAAATAATTAAATAAAAAAATATCTAATATATAGATATATATAAATTAAAATCTTGATTATATATAATAATATAAAAATAATAAATAGAAAAAAAGATAAATTAATATTTTTTATAAAAAAATTTCATAAAAACATTAATAAAAAATTTAATAAAGACTTTATTAAAAAATTAATTATATAGTGAATTAGAAAATCATTATGATTAACAATAATTTAAAAAAGTAAAATTTTTATTAAGGTCAAAAAAATAAAATTTATTAAATAGATAGAAATGAATAATAAAAAAAACATCATTAAATTGCTCTAATGATGCATTGGCGTAGGTGAGAGGATTTGAACCTCCGCGGCCCTAAAACGAACCCTACAAGTTTAGCAAACTCGCCCCTTCAACCACTTGGGT
>CACXCH010000065.1 GCA_902766085.1 uncultured Eubacteriales bacterium | reverse complement strand
TCATTTTTATATGATGAAAATAATCAATATACCATAGTTATAAAAGATGAAGATGAAAGCATCATTCACTCAATTATTAAGTTGTATTAAAGACTATCATTAATTATCATTAGTAAAAGGTCCATAATATTATTATTTTAAAAAATTATTACTGATTATTATAAAATAATACATTATGGCTGTAAAAAGCTACCACTAATTATTGTTAAAAAATTCATAATATATTATGACTGTAAAAAGCTATCATTTATTTTCGTAAATGGTAGCTTTTATAAAATAATTTTATTTATTTTTACATATATTCTTTTAGTTTCTTACTTCTACTTGGATGTCTAAGTTTTCTAAGTGCTTTGGCTTCTATTTGTCTAATTCTTTCTCTTGTAACATTAAATTGTTTTCCTACTTCTTCTAGTGTTCTAGCTTTTCCATCATCAAGTCCAAATCTAAGTCTTAATACCTTTGCTTCTCTTGGTGTTAAGGTTTTCATTACTTCATCTAGTTGTTCTCTAAGCATTGTATATGAAGCTACATCTTGTGGAGATGGAGAATCATCATCTTTAATGAAATCTCCTAAATGACTATCGTTTTCCTCTCCTATTGGAGTTTCAAGTGAAACAGGATCTTGTGCTATTTTTTGTATCTCTAAAACTTTTTCTACTGGGACCTCCATCTCTTTAGCAATTTCTTCTGGAGTTGGCTCCCTACCATTTTGCTGTAATAATTGCCTTGATGTGCGTAGTAGTTTATTGATCGTTTCAACCATGTGGACAGGTATTCTAATTGTTCTTGCTTGGTCAGCTATTGCTCTTGTAATTGCTTGTCTAATCCACCATGTTGCATAGGTACTAAATTTGTAGCCCTTTGTGTAATCAAATTTTTCAACTGCCTTAATTAGTCCCATATTTCCTTCCTGTATTAAATCTAAGAATAGCATTCCTCTTCCAACGTATTTTTTTGCAATGCTTACTACAAGTCTAAGGTTTGATTCGGTAAGCTTTTTCTTGGCTTCCTCATCTCCGTTTAAAATCCTTTTTGCAAGTTCTAGCTCTTGATCATAAGTTAACAATGGAATTTTTCCAATTTCACGAAGGTACATTCTAACTGGATCATCTATTTTAATTCCATCCATGTCGTTTAGATCAATATCATCTACTTCGATATCTTCTACTTCCGCTAAGTCTTCAGAATTTGGCTCAATTTCATCCAAATCATCATCGTCGTTTACAATTTTTATTCCATTTTTTTCTATTTCTGCAAAAGCCTTTTCCATTGCATCTGTTGATGCATTTCCTAATTGCTCAGCAATATCCCCATAACTAATATTTCCGTTTTTCTTAGCTTTCGTAATGAGTTTGCTTATTTTTTCATTTTCATCTTTCTCGACTCTTTCTTCTTTTTCTTTTTTGCTTAGTTCTTGTTCTGTTGCTTTATTTTCTGCTTTCTTTTTGCCTTGCTCTTTTTCTATTTCTGCTTCTTTTTTGCCTTGCTCTTTTTCTATTTCTTTATTTTCTGCTTCTTTTTTGCTTTGCTCTTTTTCTATTTCTTTATTTTCTGCTTTCTTTTTGCTTTGCTCTTTTTCTATTTCTTTATTTTCTGCTTCTTTTTTATCTTGCTTTTGTTCTTTTAATTTATTTTCTTTTTTATCCTGTTCTTCTGCTTTCACTTTATTCTCTTTTTCTTTCTCACCTTGTTTTTGTGCTTTTGATTTATTTTCTTTTTTATCCTGTTGTTCTGCTTTTACTTTATTTTCTGTTTCTTTTTTATTTGCTATTCTTGCATTATCTATTAAGTCAATTGCTTCTTTTACATTGTTCGAATTATTACTAGATTTTGTCATTATTAACCTCCTCATTTTATTTTAGTTAATTCAATCATTACATTATTTAGCTCTTTCTCCAAATTTTGTTTTTGCGTTTCATCTAATCCTTTGTTATTTTCTAATTCGTGTATAATGAAATTTCTTCTATCAATTTTGCTTTCTCTTAGGTAAGCTTTCTCTATGTCAACTATTGCTTTTTCTACATCGTTTATTTCAAAATCATAAGCTAAAATTCCACTTAAATAATTGATAATATTTTCATCGTCAAATTGTTCTATTATATTTTCACAGTTGTTACTTTCTTTAATTTCTTCATAAAGTTTTTCAATAATGATTTTGTTTCTTTCATCTTTGATATATTTTAAGTCACAAACTTTTGAAATTCTGCCATAGCTTTGTTCAGTGTAATTGATTAGTAAATAAATAAGCATTCTTTCTCTTCTAAGAGTTGCTTCATCTATTGTTTTATTATTATTAGCATTTATTATATTAATATTTGTATTTTCTAATGTTTTTTTACTTACTATTGGACGATTTTTAAAGATTCTTTTATTAACTTCAGCATAAATTGCTTCTTTTGAAATTTGATATGAATTTGAGATTTTATCGATATATACTTCTCTTTCCATTGAGTTGTCAATTTTTGATAATATATTTGCAATTTCATTTAAAAATTTGACTTTATCACTTGTATTATTTAGATCTAAACTTTTCTTAAGATTTTTTACTTGATATTCAACAACCGATATAGCGTTGTCCATACATTTTTTAAATTTTTCAGGTCCATATTTTATAACGAATTCATCTGGATCCTTTGCTCCACTAATTTGAAGAATTCTAATGTCTACTCCCATTGATTGCAAAATTCCTATTCCTCTCATTATTGCTGCTTGTCCAGCTCCATCGGCATCATAACCTAGAATTACCTGTTCGCAGTTTCTTCTTAATAGCCTTCCTTGATTATCAGTTAGTGCTGTTCCTAATGAAGCAACTACATTTGTAATTCCCCTTTGATAAAGAGAAATTGCATCCATATATCCTTCAACAATTAAAAGTCTTTTTAAGACTCCATTAGAATTTTTTCTAGCAACATTTAATCCAAAAAGGTTCCTTCCTTTACTATAAACTATACCTTCAGGAGAATTTATGTATTTAGGTTTGCTGTCATCAAGTACTCTACCTCCAAATGCAATTACCTTATTTCTCACATCAAGTATTGGAATCATTAAACGATTTCTAAACTTATCATATAGTCTTCCATCTTGTGTTTTTCCAATTAAATTTGATTCAAGTAAGGCTTCAGTATTGTAGTTCTTTGACTTTAAATAGTTAAGTAATTCATTGTTGTTTCCAGCGTATCCAATTAGAAAAGACTTTAAAGTATTGTTTCCAAGTTGTCTCTTTTTTACATAGTTCTGTGCTGCTTTAGATTCAGGTTTGTATAATTGTTCGTGATAAAAAATTGCAGCATCTTGATTGATTTTATATACTTCTTCTTTTAGCCTTTCTCTCTTTTCTTCAAGTGGGTTCATCTCTTCTTGTGGTAATTCAATTCCTGCTCTATTTGCTAACATCTTTACACTCTCAAAAAAAGAAATGTTTTCAATTTTCATTATAAAATGGAAAACATTACCTCCAACATTACATCCAAAGCAGTGAAATATTTGTTTTTCAGGTGATACCGAAAAAGATGGTGATTTTTCATTATGAAATGGACACAATCCAAAGTAATTTCTTCCCTTACGCTTTAAAATTACATATTGTGAAACAACATCGACTATATCATTACGATTTTTTATTTCTTCCAATAATTCAGGAGTATATCGTATCATCTTAAAGTGCCTTTCTTTTTCTTATAATTATATTATTCGACAAAATATTTTTAATTCCTTCTTTATTATGTAAATAACTTCCTTGGTTTTAAAATAAAATATGTGTACCTCAATTATATAATATATCAAATATTTGTAGCTAAATTGTACAAAAAGAAGAGATTGTTAAATCTCTTCTAAGTTATTATACTAAACATTTGTTGTTCCATCGAAAGGAATGAATTTATTGACTGCACTTTGCTTTAAATCAATTTTAGCTTCATTTGGAACTCTATATTCTTTATATGACATATCTATTTTATTTTCAACAAGTTGTTCTATCTCATCATTAGAAGAATTTTCTGCTAAAGCAAGCTCACTTACTAGAATAACCTTTGCATTGTCTAGCATTTTCTTTTCTCCTGTTGATAATGTGCCTTTTTCTTTTTGTTTGAAAGTTAAGTTTCTTACAACATCGGCAACTTCGTACACGTCACCTGTTTTCATTTTTTCTAAATTATCTCTATATCTTTTATTCCAGTTGTCTGACATTTGAGTTTCATCTTTTTCAAGAATTGATAAAACCTTTTTAGCCCCATTTTTATCAATGATGCTTCTAACTCCCATATTTTCAGCATTAGCAGTTGGAACCATTACTTTGACTTCGCCTGGCATTTTTAATATATAATATTGTCTTTTCTCCCCTAGTACCTCTTTTTCTTCAATTGAATCTATTACACCTGCTCCGTGCATTGGGTAAACAATTTTATCACCTACATTAAACATTGTGCAACACTCCTTTCATCGTTTTATTAGTTTAATAAAGGGTCTAAATCTCCTTTTTTAACACACTCTTATTATATCATATTTTTACCAGATTGTAAAGAAAAGATTTTTAAGTTTTTTTATTTCTTGCTTTGCTTTTAATATTACACTTAATCATACAACTTGCATTTACTTTGTGAAATTTTACTTGCTTTTTCTCTTGACGATTTTTTCTTTTAATTATTGTTTTATTTTGTACCTGTTGATCCAAATCCACTTAACCTTTCACCAGTTGCTTGGTCATCATCAGTAATAAAAAATTTTTGAAAAATTGCTTGTCCAATTCTTTCTCCTTTTTTTATCACACAATCCTCATCTTTTATATTGATAAATGCAAATCCAAATGCACCATCATTGTCAGGGTTTCCATAATAATCTTTATCCACAATTCCTACACCATTTGCTAATACTAGTCCTCTTTTTTTAGGGTTTGAGCTTCTATTACATATCATTAAGAATTCATCATCTGGCATATATGCTTTTAATCCTGTTGGTACTATTGTGGGCTTTTTTTCAATTGAGTATGGCTTTATTACAATATCCTCGGCTGCTTCTATATCATATCCTGCTGAAAACTTTGTTGATCTTTTTGGTAAATTAATCTCCTTATCTTCAAATCCTTTTGCAATTTCAAATCCTCTAACTTTTTTCATTTTCTTACCTTTCCTCATATAATATGTTTATAATGTTTATTTTATATTTAATATACATTTTATAAACATATCCTTTCTTTTATATTTTTATTGTTTTAATTCTTTTTCTGCTTCTTTATAATCAGGCATATATGTTGCAACCATTTCCCAGAACTTTTTTGAGTGATTCATATATTTTAAATGACAAATTTCGTGTAGTACAACATAGTCGATAGCCTTTCTAGAATACATCATTAGATTTTGGTTAATTGTTATTTTTCTATTTGATGAGCAACTTCCCCATAGACTTTTTGTTTTCTTGATTCTATATTCTTCCGGTGCAAGTCCAACAAGTTTTCTCATTTTTTCCATTGATACTTCTACTTCTTTTTCTGCTATCATGTAATACATTTTATCAATTAATTTTTTTATAAGTTCTGTATTATCTCTTTCTGCATAATCAAGAGGTAATATTATATCAATTGCTCCATTATCAACTTTTAATTCAGCTTTATTAGTAATTTGATAATAAATTGATAGTACATAGCTTTTTCCTAAAATTTGATAAGTTTCTCCCTCGCTATATTCCTTTGTTCTTCTTGGTGATACAGAATATTTTTCAAGAGCATTCATTATCCATTTTCTCTTGTTTTCAACTACACTTTGTATTTCATTAGCTGTTACATACCAAGGTGCTTTTACTACTACTTCTCCATCTTGAATTGAGATATAAATATTTTTAACTTTAGCCTTACTGACAGTATATGCAATTGTTTTGTTTTCATATTTTATTTTATTCATAATAGTATCTCCTTTTCCTTGATATTACGCTATTCTTTAGTTTTATCGTTTTCATGTTTTTCGTATGTTTGTTTGTAGAACCTCTGTTCGATTTTTATTCTACTATTTTATATTATTTTTGTCAATACTTTTTATAAAAATATTTAATTTTTAATTTAAATTATTTTTGCATATAAGTCATAGTCCTTTGCACTGGTTATTTCACAGTTTGTAAAAGTATTAATATCTACTTTGTCTTTATTTTTATCATTTATTTCTATGTATACATATCCATCAATTTCTGGTGCATCCATATATGTTCTTCCTATGAAATATGCCTTATTGTCCTCCTTTACTATGGCATCTTCTATAAGAATTTTATATTTTTTTCCTATATGTTTTTTTAGATTATCTTTTGATATTTCTCTTTGTAATTCCATTATTTTATTATATCTATCTTTCTTTATTGGCTTTTTTATTTGGTTAGGCATTTTAGCTGCTGCTGTTCCTTCTTCTTTTGAATATGTAAAGCATCCTAGTTTGTCAAATTTAGCCCATTTTACAAATTCATATAATTTATTAAAGTCATCTTCGCTTTCTCCTGGAAATCCTACCATTAATGTGCTTCTTATTATTACCTCTGGTATTTCTTTTCTTAATTTTTGTATCAATTCTTTTGTGCTTTCTTCAGTTGATTTTCTGTTCATTCTTTTTAATATTGGGTCTGATATATGTTGCATTGGTATATCAAAATATTTGCAAATTTTTTCATTGTTTTTTACTTCTTCAATTAAGTCATCAGTAATGGTTTCTGGGTATGAATATAAAAATCTAATCCACTCTACTCCATCAATTTGGCTTATTTTATGTAATAATTCGGCTAGTTTAGGCTTTTTATAAATGTCAACCCCGTATTTAGTAGTGTCCTGTGCAATAATAATAAATTCTCTGATTCCTTCATCAGCAATTTTCTTTACTTCACTTAAGATATCTTCTTCTGTTCTACTTTTAAATCTTCCTCTTATATATGGAATAGCACAAAATGTGCAGAAATTGTCACATCCATCGGCAATCCTAATATAAGCATAGTTATTACCTGTTGTTAAAACTCTTTCTTGAAAATTAAGTTCATCACTTGTATGATTTTCAATATTTTCTTTTTGATTTATTATTTGTTCTATTTGCTCCCATAAAGTATTGTATTGACTAAATTTTATAAATCCATCTACTTCTGGCATTTCTTTTCTTAGTTCATCTTTGTATCTTTCCACTAGGCAACCTGTTGCAATTAGATATTTGCATTTTCCAGTTTTCTTGTATTCAGCCATTTCAAGTAGTGTATTAATTGCTTCTTCTTTAGCTTGCTCAATAAATCCACAAGTGTTAACTATAATAATATCCGCTTCTTTTGGGTCATTTACGATGTTAAATTTTTTTGTTTTGAAAAGTCCTATCATCATTTCAGTGTCAACTAAATTTTTGCTACATCCAAGTGATACAAATCCTACATTCATTTTTGCCTTTATTCCTTTCTTTCTCATAAACTACTTTTGATTCTATTCTTCTTTCAATTTTTATGCTTTTATTCATTTTTTTATTGCTTTTGTTAATTTTTTACAGATCAAATTTAGTTAAATCCACTATCTTTATTAACTGCTTTTAATTTTCAATTCCTAGAATTTTTTTGATGCTATCCAATCCATTAGTTAGCTCTTTATATGTTTTACTACTAATGTTTTCTTTTCCTTCATCATAGTTACTTATCTCTTGTTTTACGTTAAGTATCTTGAATCTGTTCTGTTCATTTAAAGGTTGCTTATTATCATACATATACATTGGTGTGTAATCAATTTTATATATGTCCGCATTTCCATTAGTATCTACATATATTTGTAGATTTAAAATCAATTCAATTTTTGATTTTTCAATATTTGTTTCTGAAAAATAGTTTCCAATTGAATATGCAATAAATGCTTGTTTACTTTCATTTTCACCTTGTGTATTTTGATTAGTTAAATTTACATCTTGTATATTTTCTATCTGCTCATCTTTGTTTTGTTCTTCTTCATTTTGAACATCTTCGCTTTGTCCTTCTGTATTTTTTGTTTCTACTAGTTCAAATTTTTGTAAGCAATTTGAGTTTGTGCCTATAATAATGTTCGCTCCATTTGAAATTAATTCTTTTGCAATATCTCTTTCTTTTGAACTAGCTTCTGTACTTTGACTATTTTTCCAATTAACCATTACTATTACAAAACTTGCATTTTCTTTTGCATATTTAATATCATTTTGGGCTTTTTCTGTATCGTATAAATTTATTCCAGTTTTTGAGGCTTTCGAATTTGTTTCTGCTGTATATCCAATAATTGCAATTTTTACACCTCTTTTTTCAATTATATTTACTCTATCTTCTTGTTTTTCTTCTTCTTGTCCTACTGTTTCAAATCCAATTTCATTTAAGCTCTTTCTTTTTTCCTCTACGCTTTCTTGGTCGTTGTTTGTTTCATTGGTTGCAATACTCAATAAGTCCACTCCAGAATTGTATACACTCTTTGCAAGTGATTTTTGATTGTCAGTTTTTACATCAGAACTATATGTTCCAAGTGCAATGTCTGCATCTTTTAATTGCTCTTTAGCGTCAGTAAAAATTGAATCATAGTTTGTGTTATCATTTTCTATTTTTGAGCCTGAATTAATGTCTCCAACAAATGAAACTCTAATTATTTTGTTAGTTTCATAATTATCTGTACTACCTATTTCATTATTTGTTTCATTTAAAGTTTGAATTACTTCATTATTGTTTTTTCTCATTTCTTCGGCAACTTTTGTACTATCATCTACTTTTTTATAATGTAACATCAAAATAAATATTGTAATAATAGCCAACGAAACAATAATAATGCCGTAAAAAACTTTATTGTCAATCCCAGGTATAATCTCTTTTCTTCTTCTTGTGTTCCTTCTTCTATTCATCTCTTTATACAATCAATTTTTTTAATTGATTGTTTCCTTTCTATATATTATCTTGTTTCTAATCAGTCTATAATTAACAATGCATTAAGATATAATTAAAGCCTTTGTTAAAAATAATATTAAGAATAAGAAAATCAGCTTGTTTTTCCTTTATCTCTTGAAACAAATTAGGAAAAACGTTTGTATAAATTTCCTATTGTATAAATATTAATACCTGTTTTTGTCACCGTTTTTAGCTTTTTTAAGATACCATATTGGCTCATAACCTTAATTATATAAATTCATTGCTAAATCTACACCTTTTGTAACAATTGCTATAGTTGCTTCACTTGCTTTTTCAATTGCTGGAACAAGTTTGTTATATTTTTCATCATTCAATGGTTCAATAACATAATTCACCAAAAGCTCTTTAAAAATTGGCATACCTGTTCCGATCCTTACTCTAGGAAAATTAGTAGAGTTTAGCTCTTTAGTTACCGATCTCATTCCATTGTGAGTTCCTGGTCCACCTTTTTTTCTAATTTTTACCGTTCCTTCTGGTAAATCAATGTCATCAAATATTACAATAATATTCTCAGTTGGAATTTTATAGAATTCTCTAATTTTTTCAATCGCAATTCCGCTTTCATTCATATAAGTTTGTGGTTTAAATAAAATAACTTGTTCTTGCTCGATTTTTCCACTTCCATATATTGCATCAAAGTCTCTTTTGTTAAATTCAATTTTGTATTTTTTTGCAATCATATTTACAGTATCAAATCCCATGTTATGTCTCGTTTTTGAATACTCAGGTTCTGGGTTTCCAAGCCCAACAATTAAATACATAATTTGGTCCTTTCTGTAGAAGTTTTTATACTACATTATTTGATGCAGCTCTCACTAGTCTATTCATTATACTAAGTCCAAGATTTTCTTTTTTTACACCTTCTATTATCGCTAATTGTACATTCATTGTATCAATTTTTCTAAGCGATGAAAATAGATTATGTGAAATTTCGTTTAAATTGTTTTTGCTTCCCATATTGATAAATTTATTTTTGTCAATATTTAGATATTCTAAATCTTCGCTAAATCCTAATACACAAGCATTTGAATTTTTATTTAAAAGTTCATTTACTTTTTTTATTTGGTTTTCGTCAGATTTTACCAATACACATTTTGTACTTGGTGCATAGTGTCTATATTTCATTCCCGGACTTTCAACTTTCTCGCCTTCTTCTACTTTTTTAAATAATTTGTCACTTAATTTCACGTTTCCAACAACATTTTTTATATCACTTTCTGTAACAAAACCAGGTCTTAATATTTCTGGAATACCATCACTATCAACTCTTACAACAGTTGATTCTATTCCTATCTTACATTCACCTCCGTCAATAATTACATCTAACTTATCTGAAAGTTCATTTTTTATATCTTCAATGTTAGTTCCACTTGGCCTTCCTGAAATATTAGCACTTGGTGCAGCTATTGGAATATTACTTTTGCTTATTATTCTATGTATTATTTCGTTTGATGGCATACGAACGCCTATAGTAGGCATATTACATGATGCAACATCACATATAATTTTTTTCTTTTTTAAAATTAGTGTGAATGGTCCTGGCATAAAAGCATCAATAAGCTTTTCTTCTATTTCATTTGGTTTTTCTGCAATAGAGTTAATCATATTTTTATCACTTACATGAATAATTAGTGGATTGTCCTGTGCTCTATTTTTTGCTTTAAATATTTTTAAACAGGCTTCATTTGAAGAAGCATTAGCTGCAATTCCATAAACAGTTTCTGTTGGTACTAAAACTAGTCCATCGTTTTTGAGAACATCAATAACAACATTTAGTTCATTTTCATTAATATTTTTTTTCCAATCAAAATAATATTTCATAATCTTCATATCCTAATGTTTTTATTTTATATTATTTATAATACATCTTTTCGCCTAATTTTACAAGCATTTTTCGTTATTTCAAAGTCATATTGTTACAGGTTAATGGTTTATAAAATTAGAGTGCTGGAAAGCATAATATTTAATAGGCGAGTAAGAGTGCGTAGCGAACAACGAGCATAGCGAGGCGAATGGACAATTGAACCTTGATTCGTGCAAAAAATCATTTATGATTTTTTGTCACATTA
>CACXCH010000064.1 GCA_902766085.1 uncultured Eubacteriales bacterium | reverse complement strand
TGGAACAATGATTACTAATAATAAATTTAAGAAAATATCCCCTAAGGGTTTAAGTATAGTTGCTTTTTCTTGGAATATAATTCCTACGAATGCGCCAATGATAATAGCAACTAAAAGAATTATCGTTGACTTGTAATTTGATAAAAATTTTTTCATTAATACTACCTCTCTTAAAAAAGATGGTAACTAGAATATAATTATATTCTTAGAATTTGATAACATTATATGCTAATAATGAAAACAAATCAACACTTTTTATAAAAAATGTTGATTTGTTGTTACAGGTTAATGGTTTTACTAGCCATTAAATATTATGCTTTGTTGATTTTTTTAGTTTTGTTTCAAAAAATCAGCTACTTGTTTTATTTCAAGCTCTTTAGTATTTCCTGTTGTCATTTCTTTTACTGATACTTTTCCAGTTTTTATTTCGTTGTCCCCTATTGTAATTGTATATTTTGCTCCTATTTTGTCTGCATATTTGAATTGGGCTTTTATGCCTCTTTCCATTATATCTTTTGATGCATTTATGTTTTGGTCTCTTAATTCTTCTACAAATTTGTTTGTAAATCTTTTTGCATCATCTCCGATGCAGGCTACAAATACTTTTGGTACTTGTTTTATACTGTTTATTATGTTCTTATTCGAGTTTTCGAAAACTGAAACAAGTCTTTCTTCTCCTGCTCCAAATCCTATTGCTGGTGTTTTTGGACCACCTAGTTCTTCTATTAAGTCATCATACCTTCCTCCGCCAACAACAGTTAAGTCATCCTCTTCTGAGATAAATTCAAATACTGTTTTTGTGTAGTAGTCAAGTCCCCTGACGATTCTACTATTAATGGTATAATTTATGTTTAGGTCTTGCAATCCTTCTTTTACTTTTTCAAAATGTTCTTTGCATTCTTCACATAAATAGTCTATTATTTGTGGAGCATTTTGATTTAATTTTCTGCATTGTTCTTCTTTGCAATCTAATATTCTCATTGGATTTTTTTCAAAACGTGATTTACAAGTGTCGCAATATTTATCAAGATTTGGCCTTATATAATCTTTTAAAGCTTTTATGTATTCTGCCCTACAGTTTTTACATCCTATTGAATTTATTTCAAGTTTTACATTGTTAATGTTCAATTCTTTTAAGAACTTAGTTATCATTGAAATGATTTCAATATCTGCCATATAGCTTCCTGAGCCTATAAGTTCAGTTCCTATTTGATGAAACTCTCTTTGTCTGCCTTTTTGTACATTTTCATATCTATACATTGACATTTCATAATATAGCTTTGTTGGCGATGGCATACTTGCCATACCATTTTCAATAAACGCTCTAATAACTCCTGCTGTTCCTTCTGGCCTTAAGCTAATGCTTCTATTAGCCTTGTCATTAAACACATACATTTCTTTTTGTACTACATCTGTTGCTTCTCCTACACCTCTTTGAAATAGCTCTGTTGCTTCAATTACTGGAGTACGTATTTCTGAAAAGCCATAATTTTCAAAAACATTCTTTGCTTTTGATTCTATATATTGCCAAATTTCAATCTCTCCTGGAATTATGTCACGTGTTCCTTTTAATTTTTGTATCATCTAAATCTCATCTCCTATTTCTTTCTTCTAACATCATATACGCTGTCAACTTTTCCAATTTGCCTTATTATTCTATTTAAATCTTCTGTATTTTTTACTTCTAGAGTCATCTCGATTGTTGATATTTTTTCAGGGTTTGATTTTGCAAAAACCTCGATTAATTTTGATGGGGAATTACTTATTACTTTAATGATATCTGCTAATAGTCCATCTCTGTCGTTTGCAAAAATATTAATATCTACATTATATGAACTCTCTTTTTGAGTGTCCCAATAAACTTCAATAATTCTTCCTTCGTCCTTAAGTAGATCTTTTACATTTTTACAATCTTTTCTATGTACTGTTACCCCTCTACCTCTTGTAATATATCCAACAATCTCATCTCCTTGTACAGGATTACAGCATTTTGATAATTTTACAAGGCAGTTGTCAATTCCCTTTACAATGACTCCGGTTTTTGATTTGTTATTATATGTTTTCTTTACTTGTTGTAATTCTTCAATTTTTTTCTCAACATTTTGTGCTTCTTTGTTGTACTTTTTGTATTCCTCTAATGTTCTTGTAATGATTTTTCCAGCTCCTATTGAGCCAAATCCTACAGAAGCATACATATCATCAAGTGTTTTAAAGCTATATCTTTGGAGCATAGGTTTATAATATTTTTCATTGAATAGGTCTTCATAGGTCATTCCAATTCTTTTTATTTCTTTTTCAATTAATTCCTTGCCTTTTTCAATATCTTTTTGTCTGTCGTGTTTTTTAAACCATTGCTGAATTTTGTTTTTAGCTTGTGAGCTCTTTACAAATTTTAACCAGTCTCTGCTTGGTCCTTTGCTATTATCACTTGTAATGATTTCAACAATATCACCATTATTTAGCTTGGTAATAATTGGCATCATTTTGCTATTTATTTTGGCTCCTACCATCTTGTTTCCAATTTCAGCGTGAATTTGGTATGCAAAGTCAATAGGGGTGCTTCCCTTAGGCAATGTTTTTATTTCTCCCTTTGGTGTGAACACATATACCTCGTCCTCAAAAAGTTCAGTTTTTAGTGTGGCCAAAAACTCTTGTGGGTCTTGCATATCCTTCTGCCACTCCAAACTTTCTCTAAGCCAAGCTAACTTGTCATCAGTAACTACTACATTTGCCTTTTTTCCTTTTAAGAAACTTTGCTCTTTATATGCCCAGTGTGCTGCAATACCATATTCAGCCACTCTATGCATATTGTATGTACGAATTTGTACCTCAAATGGAGTACCATTTTCACCAATCAATGTTGTGTGTAATGATTGATACATATTAGGTTTTGGTACGGCAATATAGTCCTTAAATCTTCCTGGCATTGGTGTGTAAAGTTCATGTACAACACCAAGTGCAGCATAACAATCTTTTACAGAATTAACTAAAATTCGAAGTGCAAATAAATCATAAATTTGGTCCAATGTTTTATTATCTCTTTGCATTTTTCTATAAATTGAATATAAATGTTTTGCTCTGCCAGTAACCTCAGCTTCAATATGATTTTTCTTTAAGTTTACTCTAATCTCGTCCATAATCATATCAATAAATTTTAAGCGTTCTTCTCTTTTTTTGTTAATTCCTTCAACTATTTCTCTATATTCTTCTGGGTATAAATACTTAAATGACAAATCTTCAAGTTCCCATTTTAGTGAATATACACCTAGTCTATTAGCAAGTGGTGCGTATAATTCCATTGTTTCTTTCGCATTAGCTATTTGTCTATCACGAGATAAATATTTTAATGTTCTCATATTATGCAATCTATCTGCAAGTTTAATTAGTATAACCCTTATGTCTTTTCCCATTGCTAAGAACATTTTTCTATAGTTTTCAACTTGTTGTTCCTCTTTACTTATGTAATTAATTTGTCCAAGTTTAGTAACTCCATTTACCATTTCTGCAATTTCTGGGCTAAAATTTGTTGAAATATCTTCGATTGTTACATCTGTATCTTCAACTAGATCATGCATAAGAGCAGCACAAATAGTGTCATCATCAAGTCCAAGCGTTGATAAAATATATGCAACTTGAACAGGGTGAATTATATATGGTTCACCTGATTTACGTTTTTGGTCACCATGATGCTTAACTGCATATTCATACGCTTTCCTTATTTTCTTTACATCACATTTTCTATTATGTTTTTTTTGCTCTTGTATTACGTCTTCAATTGTATATTCCTTTACTTCTGACAAATTTATCACTTCCTTTTAGTTTTATAAGTTTATTAATATTCATATTTTCAAAATCATAAATACGTTAATGATTACTGCAATATTGATTTTCTTAAATCAGTTATAATTAACTGAATTTTGTTATAGCCATTATAGGAATTAATTTCTATATTTCCTACAATATCAATTTTGTCGCCAATCTTGTAGCTATCTGCCAACATTCCCATTCCAAAACCCATTGCATCGATATTTGTTCCATCATCTTCTAGCAAAAGTTTTAAATGCTTCCCATCTGTTAATGTTCTTATAGAGTTAATTTTCAAATTTTTATATAGAATAAGTGTTTTTTTGTTGCCTTCGCCATAAGGTTCAAGCTTTTTTAGGTCATTAATGGCATCGATGCTCATATCTTTTTTTGTAACTATTTCATCTATGTTTATTATTTTGTTTAGCATATCATCTGTAATTTCTTTATCAGCATATTTTTCAAAGTCGCTTTTAAATTTTTTAAATTTTGATGTCTTTAGGCTTACTCCAACAGCCATACTATGTCCTCCGCAAGCGGTTAAGTCATCCTTACAGTTTTCAACAGCTTTATGCAAATCAAATCCATTTATGCTTCTTCCAGAGCCTTTTGCATCCTCTCCTTCAAAACAAATAAGTATGCTTGGTTTATAATATTTTTCAGTAATTTTTGATGAAACTATTCCTATTATTCCGTGATGCCAATTCTCATTTCCAAGGACTATGCACTTCTTTTCCTCATTGTCCTCGTCAACCATTTTTGTAGCCTCATCAAATATTCTTTTTTCAATTTCTTGCCTTTGTAAATTATAATCTTCTAACTTTTTTGCAAGCTCTCTTGCCCTAATAGGATCATTTGTTAAAAATAAGTCAAGAGCATCTTCTTGATGTCCCATTCTTCCAGATGCATTTATCCTTGGCGATAATCCAAATGATACAGTTTCAGATTCAATTTTTTTATATTTTGTTTGATTAATTAGCTCTTTTAGTCCAATGTTTTTAGTTTTGTTTACAAGCATAAGTCCTAATTTAGCTATTGTTCTGTTTTCATCAACTAATGGAACAATGTCTGATATTGTACCTATACAAGCTAAATCCAAATTTTTTAAGCTCAAATTTTCTTCAAGATTCAATCTTTTAGAGATGCCTTGAGTTAATTTAAATGCAACTCCACATCCCGCTAATTCTCTAAAAGGATATTTACTGTCATCTCTTTTACAATCAATTACAGCAATCGCGTCAGGAATTTTTTCTCCTGGCTCGTGATGGTCTGTAATAATAACATCCATATTTAGACTTTTTGCTTTTTCAACTTCATTAATAGATGTTATTCCACAGTCAACTGTAATAATCAAATTTGTTTTGTTTTGACCTATTTTCTCTATTGCTTCATTGTTTAATCCATATCCTTCAGAAAGTCTATTAGGTATGTAAACATCAGTTTCAATATTTATATCTTTGAAAAATTTTTTTAAGATGCTTACACTTGTTATTCCATCAACATCATAGTCCCCATAAATTGTTATTTTTTCATTATTTGTTATTGCTTTTTGGATTCTGTCAAGTGCTTTTTCCATATCAGGCATTAAGTATGGGTCATGAAAATCATATCTCGTTGGAGATAAAAAAACTTTAATTTCTTCGTCTGTTAAATTTTTCTTAGCTATGATTCTAGAAACTAAATTACTTATATTAAACTTTCGGCTGATTTCTTCTGCTCTTTTTAACAAGTCATCATTGTATTTTGGTTCTTTCCATATTTTCTTCATCAAAATTATCCTATTAAAAAAATGTGTTACCTATATTTTATACCATTTTGCGGTATTTGGCAACACATTATTATTACTTATTTAAAAAACATGTTACAGGTTAATGGTTTTAAGAGTAAAAAAGCTGGAAAGCATTCTAAATTTACAAACCCTTAACCTGTAACAAAAACATTATGCTTATTTCAAAATTTGATTGTTTATTGTGGGCATATTATTAAATGCCTGAAAATCATTTTCATTTTCTAGTTGTAACTTTTCAGAATATATGTATGGTTTAATGTTCCCTTCTTCTTGATAGCCCTCAATTAATAACCTATCTCGAAAGCTAAAACTTTCTATGGGCATTTTTAAGTATTTATAGCACCAAACTGTTCTTCTTTCTGAATCAGTATATCTTGAATGGTTTAAGTCATTATAATGATACTCTATCGTGAAAAAATTGTTTTCCATTGATATTGTAATATTCGTCCATCTTTCATTAGTTGATGAATATAATTTTTGAATATACATATAAAGTTTTTTTAGTTCTTTATCATAAGATTCATCATCAATGTTAAATTTTTTTGATATATCATAACAATTTATTGGTTTTGATTTTATTAGTTTTTTTGGATTATAGTAAAAATACATCTCACCATTTGTCATTGAAGCATATAGATATATTGATTTCCAATTCTCTGGAACAAGTTGGTTTAAAATATTTTGAATTTTTTTATATATAACATTTACTTCATTTTGCATATTTACCATCATTCCTTGTTACAATTAAAACTTTTAATTTTATTCAGAAAATCTCAATTTTTCTAAGGTAAAGTCAAATTTTTATAGTTAGAAAGTTTTTTATTTTCTTTATTAGAAAGCTTGGTCTACTAATTAAAGAAAATTAATTGCATAGATTAAAGTCTCTAGTCTCTTACAATTAGACTTTCTCCTGTCATTTCACTTGGTTTATCAAGTCCCATTAAATCAAGTAATGTTGGAGCTATATCACATAGTCTTCCATTTTTTAATTTAACATTTTCAACTCCATAAAGGATAATTGGTACTGGATTTGTTGTATGTGATGTGAATGGATCACCTGTTTTATAGTCAATCATCTGGTCACAATTTCCGTGGTCAGCTGTAATTATACAAGTGCCATTGTGTTTACTTAATGCATCTATTATTTTTCCTACGCATTTGTCAACCGCTTCAACAGCTTTTATTGCTGCATCTAGGTTTCCTGTATGTCCAACCATATCAGGATTTGCAAAATTAAGTATTATCGCATCGTATTTTTCTTCATTTATTGCTTTTACAACATTTTCGGTTATTTCAAAAGCACTCATTTCAGGTTTCATATCATAGGTTTCAACCTTTGGTGAAGGGATTAATATTCTATCCTCTCCTTTATAAGGTTCTTCTCTACCACCATTAAAGAAAAATGTTACGTGTGCGTATTTCTCCGTTTCAGCTATTCTTAATTGTGTCATACCTTTGTTGCTTATATACTCGCCAAAAGTGTTTTTCAACGTTTCAGGCTTGAAAGCAACTTTTACATTAGGAATTGTGTCATCATATTGTGTCATTGTAACAAAGTCTAACTTCATCTTTTTAGTTTCAAATTCTTTAAAGTTAGGATCAACCATTGCTCTTGTAATTTGTCTAGCTCTATCTGGTCTGAAATTGAAGAATATTACTGAATCACCATCATCTATTGTTGCAATTGTTTTTCCATTGTTTGTAATAACAGTTGGAACAACAAATTCATCAAATACTTCTTTTTGATAAGAGCTTTCAATTGCTGATATTGCTGATGTAGCAGTTTCTCCTTTTCCAAATACCATTGCATCGTAGGCTTTTTGAATTCTTGGCCATCTTTTATCTCTATCCATAGCATAGAATCTTCCAGAAATAGTTGCGATTTTTCCTACACCTTTTTCTTTCATTTTTTCTTCTAGTTTTTGGATATAGCCTTCTCCTGCGGCTGGTAAAGTATCTCTACCATCCATAAAGCAATGTACGAAAACATCATCTAGTCCTTTTCTTTTAGCTAATTCTAATAATGCGTATAAATGTCTTTGATGACTATGCACTCCACCATCAGAAACAAGCCCCATTATGTGTAATTTAGTATGGTTTTTCTTGCAGTTTTCTATACTTTCTGTTAACTCAGGGATGCTGAAAAAGTCACCATCCTCTATTGATTTTGTAATTCTTGTTAATTCTTGATATACAATTCTGCCTGCTCCAATATTTGTGTGTCCTACTTCTGAATTTCCCATTTGTCCTTCAGGAAGTCCAACTGCTTCTCCGCTTGCTTGAATTTCTGCCGTAGGGCATGTCATCATTAGTTTGTCAATGTTAGGTTTGTTAGCATTTTTTATTGCGTTTCCTGTTGTATTATTATTAATGCCAAATCCGTCTAAGATAATAAGCATTTTAACATTTTTACTCATAATACTTTCCTTTCTGTTTAAAACTTGCTTTTACAATTTTTAGTTTGCTTTTTTCAATTAATCTTAAATATTTAGTTTTCATTGTTTAAATTTAGCATTTTTTCAATTAATCTTAATATTTAGTTTACCTTTTTCTAATTTTGCTTTTACAAGTTTTTAGTTTGCTCCGATTATTGATTCAAAACTAGAGGCTTTTAAACTTGCTCCTCCTACAAGTGCTCCGTCAATGTCAGGCTCATCAAATAGCTCCTTCGCATTTTCAGGTTTTACGCTTCCTCCATACAGAATGGTAATGTCTGTGTTTTCAAACATTTCCTTTACTTTAGCGCGTATTGCCTTTATTGCTTCATTTGCATCTTTTGATGTAGCCGTTTTTCCGGTTCCAATTGCCCATATAGGTTCATAGGCTATGATTATATTCTCTAAGCTCTCTTTTGTCAAGCCTTGTAGAGCTTTTTCAGTTTGATCAGTAATTTTTTCAATGGCCTTATTTTGTTCTCTTTCTTCTAAAGTTTCTCCAACACAAATTATTGGTTTTAGCCCATTTTCTAATGCTTTTAAAACTTTTTTATTTACAATTTCATCTGTTTCGTTAAATAATTTTCTTCTTTCGGAATGTCCAATTATTACATATTCAGTATTTATGCATTTTAGCATTTGTGCTGAAATTTCACCAGTATATGCTCCAGAGTCTTCATAAAAAACATTCTGTGCACCAATGTGAATATTAGTTCCCTGGCAAAAAGAAATTGCATAGAAAAGGTCTGTATATGGTACACATAATATTACTTCGCTCTCACATTTTTTTATATTAGGTTCAAGTTCATTAATAAAATCAATCGTATCATTTGGTAACATATTCATTTTCCAGTTACCAGCTATAACTTTTCTTCTCATTTTTGCTCCTTATTAAAATTCTATTTTTTGTCAGGTAAGCAAACGATTCCTGGCAATTGTTTACCTTCAATAAATTCAAGTGAAGCTCCACCACCTGTTGAAATATGTGTCATTTTGTCTGATAGTCCTATTTTGTTTATTGCTGATGCTGAATCTCCTCCACCTATTATTGTCTTGCAATCAGTTAGAGTTGCTAAATACTTTGCAATTTCATTTGTACCAACAGCAAATTGATCCTCTTCAAATTTTCCAACTGGTCCATTCCATAGAACTGTTTTTGCTTTTGATAATTCATCTTTATATATTTTTATTGTTTCAGCTCCAATATCAAATCCAGCATATCCGTCAGGAATTTCACTGCATTTAACTGTTCTAATATCTCCATTTTCGATTGGTTCTCTTGCAACAACAACATCAATTGGCAAAAACATTTTTACATTTTTTTCCTTTGCTTTTTGCAAGCAAGCTCTTGCCTCATCTACCTTGTCATTTTCGCAAATTGAATCTCCTACGCTGTATCCCATTGTTTTATAGAATGTGTAAGCCATTCCTCCACCTATTAAAAGTACATCAACTTTATCAAGTAGAGAATTTATTACGCCAATTTTGCTAGAAACCTTACTTCCTCCAAGTATTCCTACAAATGGTCTTTCAGGATTGCTTAATGTATCACCTAAAACTTCAAGTTCTTTTTGAATTAGGAATCCACATCCAGCTTGTTTGAAATATTTAACCATTCCTTCTGTTGAAGCATGAGCTCTATGGCATGTTCCAAAAGCATCATTTACATAAACTTCAGCAAGTGAAGCTAATTCTTTAGAAAATTCTTCATCATTTTGTTCTTCCCTTGGGTCAAATCTAACATTTTCTAGTAAAATTGCTTCTCCACTTTTCATATTGTCTATCAAAGAATGAGCTGATGGGCCAATAATATCGTCAGCAAGTTTTACCTCTTTACCAAGTTCTTTTGAAAGTTCAGCTGCTACTGGCTTTAATGATAGCTCTGGTACTACTTTTCCCTTTGGTCTTCCTAAATGTGAACATAAAATAACTTTTGCATTGTGATCTAATAAATATTGTATTGTTGGTAGAGCTCCTTTTATTCTAGTTAAATCAGTAATATTTTGATTAGCGTCTAGAGGAACATTAAAATCACATCTAACAAATACTCTTTTGTTTTCAACATCTAAGTCTTTTACTGTATATTTATTCATATATATTTCCTTGTATAATAATATTTAGGTTTTTGAAAGGATACCTATAAACCTTTATAGTTTCTAATTAGCCATATTAAATTTTATATTGCTCTTTTAAATATTTATTATTGTAATTCGTCAAAATATTTTATTGTATGAACTATTTGGCTAATTATTGTAATTCAGCAAAATATTTTATTGTACGAACCATTTGGCTAATTATTGTAGTTCAGCAAAATATTTTATTGTACGAACCATTTGACTTGTGTAAGAATTCTCATTATCATACCAAGCTACTACTTGTACTTGAAATTCTCCGTTTCCCATATCTTGGCACATTGTTTGTGTACTATCAAATATTGATCCATAGGTTGATCCAATAATATCTGATGAAACAATTTCTTCATCATTATATCCAAATGAAGCACTTGAAGCATTTTTCATTGCTTCATTAATACCTTCTACTGTAACATTTTCACCTTTAACAACAGCTGTTAAAATAGTTGTTGATCCTGTTGCAACTGGAACTCTTTGTGCAGCTCCAACTAGTTTACCATTAAGCTCTGGTATAACAAGTCCAATAGCTTTTGCAGCTCCTGAAGATGTTGGGACAATGTTAATAGCTGCAGCTCTTGATCTTCTTAAATTTCCTTTTCTTTGTGGACCATCTAGTATCATTTGGTCCCCAGTGTAAGCGTGAATTGTGCACATAATTCCAGATTGAATTGGTGCATATTTATTTAAAGTATAAGCCATAGGTGCTAAGCAGTTTGTTGTGCAAGAAGCTGCTGAAATAATTGTATCATCCTTTGTTAGTATGTTTTCATTAACTCCGAAAACTACTGTTGGTAAATCATTTCCAGCTGGTGCTGAAATAATAACTTTTTTTGCTCCTGCATTGATATGTGCTTGAGCCTTTTCTTTTGATGTGTAAAATCCTGTACATTCAAGTACAACATCTACATTAAGTTCTCCCCAAGGTAAGTTATTTGCATCCTTTTCTGCATATATTTTTATTGTTTTTCCATCAACAGTGATTGAATCCTCACCTGCAACGACTGTATCGGCCTTTTCATAAGTTCTTTGTGCTGAATCGTGTTTTAATAGATATGCTAACATTTTAGGGCTTGTTAAATCATTGATTGCAACAATTTCATATCCTTCTGCTCCAAACATCTGTCTGAAAGCTAATCTTCCTATTCTTCCAAATCCATTAATAGCAACTCTAACTGACATAATAAATTCCTCCTTAAATTTAATTTTTTGTCTAGATTATTTTATACCAACAGTATAAATTTTTCAAGACAATTATTGACATTTTTAGCAAATTTATTCAATTTGCATTTATTTTACAGAATTGAATTTTTTACTTAACAAGTTTATTCAATTATCGTTATAGTTTCAGTAATTAATATTTGCAATGCTTTAAGTAAAAAAAATAAGCAAAATGATAAAATATCAATTTTGCTTATTAAATAGCTATTTAATTCTAAAATCTATATTATAAAGAAACTTTAAGATCTGTTTCATCGTCATCAATGTCATCAGGATTTTTTCTTAAAACTACGTTTCCATTTTCAATATGAATTTCTGAATTCCAAAAGTCGTGAACTTCCTTGAAAATTTTCTTTTGATGTGGTGTTAATTCAAGTACAATTGGTTGTAGCCAAAAATTTTTAAAACTTGTCCAAAAGCCTGTTTTTACTGGAACTTTAGAATAAATTTTGTTTGATTCGTTATTTTCTCCCATCTTTTTTTCCTCCTTAGTTACCAATTTTCTTTATATATATTTTATACTACTATATTATTATTAAATCAAGTGTTTTTTTATTACGTTTTTGTTACGTTTTCATTACGTTTTTTTAATGGTTAAATTATTGTTATATTTAAGCAATTTTCATATAAAAAAATACTATAATTACTAATTTTTTCTTACATTTATAACTATACATTGTTTAAGTTAAAATTTGGTACATATTCTTCTTCATTTTTGCCTAAATCTTGCATATATCCATTTTTAAAATTTAGTTCATATACATATTCTTCAATTTTTCTATATTCTCTCATTGAAATTTTCCTGTTTATTTTCTCGTCTTCCTTTGCTTTATAAGATGGAAAATATTGTGCCATTATGCTTACATATATTTCGTCATCAAAATTGTCTTTTATCCATTTTAGAATATTTTTTGTGTTTTGCAGATAATTTGGTAAAATCAAGTGTCTTATAATTACTCCTTTTTTCATTGTTCCGTTTTCGTCAAATTCGTATTCAGGTATTTGTTTTTTCATTTCTTTGATTGCTCTTGTAGCATTTTCAAAATAATGAGGAGCATTTGAATATTTTATTGATAAGCTGTCAGTATAGTATTTTAAGTCCGGTAAATAAATATCAATATATCCATTTAAAGCTTTTATGGTTTCAATGTTTTCATAAGAATTTGTATTATATACAATTGGTATGATTAAACCTTTTTTCCTTGCTATTTTTATTGCTTCGATTATTTGATAAACATACATTGTTGGAGTTACTAAATTAATATTGTTAACTTTTCTTTCTTGTTGTTCAAGCATAATATCTGCTAGCCTCTCTACGCTAACCTCTTTACCTTTTCCTTGTTGACTAATTTCGTAGTTTTGGCAAAATATGCAATTCATATTGCAGTTGCTAAAAAATATTGTTCCTGATCCATTTTCCTTGCTAATGCAAGGCTCTTCATAATAGTGTGTTGATACAAGTGCAATTTTAATTTTATCATTACATTTACAGTATCCTATATTTTTTGTTCTATTAATTTTACAATTTCTTGGACAAATTTTGCAATTTTCTAGTTCTTTCATATTACTTTCCTTTATTTAATTAATTGTAACATCTATTTACTTAAATTATGCAATAAGTATAGCACATTTTGTTTTTTTATGCTATAATTCGTAAGTAAAATTTAATAAAGGATTTAATTGTTATGAAATTTGAAAATGGTATTTTTGAAGAAAATTATAGGATTAGTTTTTCACAGATGGGAATACATGATGTTTTAACTAATAAAAGTTTTTTGTCCTTAATGGAAAATTTGGCTGGTCAACATTCTGCTTATTGTCATTTCAGTTTTACTGACGTTGCTAAAGATAATTTATCTTGGATCATCCTTAACTGGAAGCTTCAAGTTTTTAGAAGGCCTAAGGATGAGGAAGAAGTTGTTGTAGAAACTTGGGGTAGATTTTTTAATAAAGTTTATGTTTTAAGGGATTTCAAAGTTATCGATGATAATGGGGTTTTGTGTGCAATTGCAACTTCTAAATGGTGTTTGGTTGATAGTAATAAGGGAAAAATAGCCCACATGCCTGATAACCTAGATGAAATTTATCACGGGTTGCATAATGAATCTGTTTTTGGTATTGATGATATTCCAAGATTAAATGTTCCATCTGATGTTGAGCCTTGTTTTGAGGATAAATACAAAATTCGTAGGTTTGACCTCGATTTTAACCATCACGTTCATAATTTAAATTATTTAAATTTTGCCTATGAGTTATTACCTATGGATGTTTACAAAGGCGATGAACTTAATAATGTTGAAATAGCATATAAAAGAGAAATTAAATATGGTGAAACAATTCATTCATTTTTATATGATGAAAATAATCAATATACCATAGTTATAAAAGATGAAGATGAAAGCATCATTCACTCAATTATTAAGTTGTAT
>CACXCH010000063.1 GCA_902766085.1 uncultured Eubacteriales bacterium | reverse complement strand
GATCACAAATTTATTGCACTTCACTATGCGGTATGGTCAGGAGGATCTTTTGTATATGTTCCAAAAGGAGTTCAGGTAAGTATTCCGTTGCAATCATATTTTAGGCTTAATGCGCCAGGTGCTGGGCAGTTTGAACATACACTAATAATTGTTGATGAAGGAGCGTCTTTACAATTTATTGAGGGATGTTCAGCTCCAAAGTATAATGAACTAAACTTGCACGCTGGATGTGTTGAATTATTTGTAAAAGAAAATAGCTACTTAAGATATTCAACAATCGAAAATTGGTCTAAAAATATGTTAAACTTAAACACAAAAAGAGCAATTGTAGGGGCAAATGGAAAGATAGAATGGGTAACAGGTTCATTTGGATCGAAGATTTCAATGCTTTATCCAATGAGCATATTAAATGGAGAAAATGCTAAATGCGAATTTACTGGAATCTCATTTGCTGGAAATGGACAAAACCTTGATACAGGACTTAAAGTAGTGCATAATGCAAAAAATACATCATCACTTGTAAGCTCAAAATCAATTTCAAAAGATGGTGGTATATGTACATTTAGGAGCAATGTTTATGTAAGCAAAAATGCAACAAACTCAAAAATCAATGTATCGTGCGATTCACTAATGCTTGATAGTAAATCCCGTTCAGATACTATTCCAACAGATAGAATTGAAAACGATGATGTTCAATATTCACACGAAGCAAAAATTGGTAAGATTTCTGATGAAGCAATATTCTATTTAATGTCAAGAGGAATATCAGAAAAAGAAGCTAGAGCGATGATTGTAAGAGGATTTGCGGATCCAATATCAAAAGCATTGCCACTAGAATATGCAGTAGAAATGAACAATCTAATCAATTTAGAGCTTGACTCTAAAATGTAAAATGAAAAGGTTTATAGATACCTTAAAAATCTAAATATTTATTAAGGGAAATATAATGGAATATATTTTAAATAAATCAACCACTAGAACTTCTAATAATTACGGAATTAATGATATAAAACTTGACTTGGAAATTCCAATAATAAAACCATTCCAAAATGTAACAATAATAGGAGAGGATACTAATAAAATTGACATAAAAACTTCAGGGGAGATAAAAGGATCTTTTGAGACAAGGATTGGACTTAAAACTAATCAAAATTATCAAATTGAGATTGTTATTCCCAAAAATACTTTTATAAAAGAGCCAATATATGTAGAATGCAATTTTGATGAAGATAATTCTTCTCTTGTGGATGCTTTTAATATAAAGTTTGAAGAAAACTCAAAAGCTTCAATTTTTATTGATTACAAGTCAGAAAAAAATGGCAATTATTTCCATAACCTTAAACAAGTTGTAAATATGGAAGAAAATTCAGAAGCAACAATTTTTATACTAAATGAGATAAATGATGCATCAGATAGCTTCATCTCTGTTGAGAATATATTAAAGGAAAATTCTAAGTTAACTCATTTTTTATTTGAAATTTGTGGAAAAAACAAAATTTCCAATTATTATAGTAAACTTATCGGTGATAATTCAAAAAATTTTGTAAAAAATATTTATATAGGAAACAATAGCGACATTGTTGACATAAACTATAATATAGAGGCAATAGGCAAAAAAACATTATGCAATATTCAATCTGAAGGTGCTATTGGAGGCTTGGCTAAAAAGAACTTTAAAGGAATAATTGATTTCAAAGAAGGTTCAACAAAATCGAGCGGAGTTGAAAGCGAAAATTGCTTAATTTTATCAGATAAAGCAACATCAAGATCTTTGCCAATTTTATTATGCCACGAAGAAGATGTTTATGGAGAACACGCTGTTTCATCAGGAAAACCTGATAAAAGCAAATTATTTTATATGATGGCTAAAGGAATATCTTATGAAAAGGCAAGAGAGCTAATGGTAAGAGCTAATTTTAGAAAAATAGTTAATAGCATAGATGACGAAAACATAAGAGAAACTATAGAACAAAATGAGAAAGGATGGAGTTTAATATGACGAACTATGATATTAGAAAAGATTTTAAAATCATAGAAAATAATAAAATTGCATATTTGGATAGTGGAGCTACAACACAAAAGCCTACACAGGTTATTGACGCCATAAGGCATTATTACGAATCTGACAATGCAAACCCACATAGAGGAGCATACAAATTAAGCATAAAAGCAACAGAGGTTTATGACGAGGCTAGGGAAAAGGTACAGAAATTTATAAATGCAAAAAAACCGGAAAATGTTGTATTTACACGAAATGCAACAGAAAGTTTAAACTTAATTGCATATTCTTATGGATTAAATAACATAAAAGAGGGAGACAAAATAGTTCTTTCAATTATGGAACATCATTCAAACTTAGTACCTTGGCAAAATGTATGCAAGAAAACTGGCGCTACACTCGAATATATGTATGTTAACTCTGAAGGCACTTTAGACGAAGAAGAAATAAATAAAAAGATTGTACCAGGAGTAAAAATTGTCGGAATAACGCAAGTATCAAATGTTTTAGGAACAATAAACCCAGTAAAAGAAATTGTAAAAAAGGCACACGAGGTTGGGGCAATTGCAGTAGTTGATGCTTCACAAAGTGCTCCACATATAAAGGTAGATGTTCAAGACTTGGATGCTGACTTCTTAGCTTTTTCAGGACATAAAATGCTTTCTCCTTTAGGAATAGGAGTTCTTTATGGAAAAGAGAACTTATTAGAAAAGATGCCCCCTTTTCTTTTTGGTGGAGATATGATAGAATATGTTTACGAACAAGACACAACTTATGCCCCAGTACCAACAAAATTTGAAGCAGGTACTCAAAATGTAGAAGGTGCTGTTGGTTTAGGCGCAGCCATCGACTACTTAAACAATGTAAAAATGGAAAACGTAGAGAAAATTGAAAAAGAGCTGATGAAATATGCTATGGATGAACTTTCTAAGCTTGATTTTGTAACAATATATGGACCAAGAGATTTATCAAAACACGCAGGAGTTATTTCATTTAATGTTAATAAAGTTCACCCACATGATGTAGCATCTATACTTGATAGTGAAAATGTATGTATAAGATCTGGAAACCATTGTGCACAACCACTTTTAAGATATATGGGACTTGATTCAACATGCAGAGCAAGTTTTTACATTTACAATACAAAAGAAGATGTGGATAGACTAATTGATGCACTTTACAAAACTAAAAAAACGTTTGAAAAATGGATGTAGAGTGAATATAAAGAAAATAATGGAAAAATTGGCACAGTATTATAGGAGGAAAAATGGACAATATAAATGATATATATACAGATGTAATAATGGAACATTCAACTGCAACATACAACAAACATAAAATTGAAAATCCCACAACATCAGAACACGGACACAACCCTAGTTGTGGAGATGATATAACAATAGAAGTAATTATGGATCATAACAAAATAAAAGACCTAGCATTTACTGGCCACGGATGTGCAATATCACAGGCATCAACTTCAATAATGATTGATTTGCTAAAAGGAAAAACAAAACAAGAAGCAATAGAGTTAATTCAACTATTTTTAAAAATGATTAAAAGAGAGAAATTAACTGATGAGGAATTAGAAAAATTAGAGGAAGCAACAGCTTTAAAAAATATTTCCAATATGCCTGCAAGAGTAAAATGTGCTGAACTTGCGTGGTATACAATGGAAAAACTTTTAACAAAAAATGATGAGAGTAAGGAATAAGAATGAACGAACTATTACCAGTAAAACCCAAACTTAATATAAAACGTATAATTATTGTAATTGCCTACGTAGTTGCAATAATTATCTTAATTTGTGCAATTAGCTTAAAATCAAAACAGGGAAAACTTGAAAAAGCTACTGTAGAATATGCAAACAAGTTAAGTGAAATGCAAAACGAGGCTGAAGAAAAAGCACAGCAAGAAAAGGAAGAACAGGAGAGGCTCGAAAAAGAAAAGCAGAAAAAATACACGTCTCTTACCAGTGATGAAATCGATAAAATGAAAAATATTTACAAACATAGCGATACGAAAAGAGTTTTTCTAACATTTGATGATGGACCATCAAGTAGCGTAACACCATTTATACTTGATTTGCTAAAAAATGAAAATATAAAAGCCAATTTCTTTGTAGTTGGAAACAGAGCCAACAAAAATCAAGACTTAATTAGGAGGGAATACAACGAAGGTCATTTTATAGGTAATCATAGCTATTCTCACGAATATAATACAATATATTCAAGCAGTGAAAATGTATTAAATGAATACAATCAAACCAACAATTTATTAAAAAATATTGTAGGAAACCAGTATTTTAACACACTATTATTTAGATTCCCAGGAGGTTTAGCAGGAGGAAAATATGCAGACTTAAAAAAGGAAGCGGCCAACTTGTTATATCAAAATGGAATAGGAAATGTAGATTGGAACGCGCTAACAAATGATGCCGAAGGGGCAAATACTAAAGAAAAAATAATGGCAAATTTTTATGAAACAATAAAAAATAAAACTAGTATTGTTTTACTAATGCACGATTCATCAAATAAAATATTGACTTATGAAACATTACCAGAAATAATACAATATTTCAGAAACAACGGATATGAATTTCAAACTTTTTATCAATATCTAGGAAGAGAAGAACAAAACTCTAGCAATTAAAATGCTAGAGTTTTTAATTTAATATCTGGAGCTACCAGTGAGAATCGGACTCACGACCTCAAGTTTACGAAACTCGCGCTCTACCAACTGAGCTATGATAGCATATAAATGTATTTTATCACATATATAAAATCTATTCAAGCAAATTTGAAAATATTATGATCAATTTGCTGTAATTATTTATTTTAAATTTTATAAAAATGTCTTGAAAAATATATATTAAATTGATATACTACTATGTAGTTAATATTTAAAGGAGGTTCTTTAGTATGAGTAAGAAAGAGGAAAATGGCGAAAAGGAAGAAAAAGTTGTGGATGTTAAAGCAAATGAAACAACGGATAATAGTAATATAGAAATTTCAAATGATGTTATTGCTGTAATTGCTGGAATGGCTGTAGCTGATGTACCAGGAGTTGCCGAAATGGCAGGTGGATTTGCAGGCGGCATTTCTGAAGTTCTTAGTGGCAAGAAAAATAAAGCAAAGGGAATTAAAGTTGACGTTGATGGTAAAAAGGCCGTTATTGATGTTAACATTATTGTTGAATATGGAACAAGAATTCCTGATGTTGCTTTTGAAATTCAAAAAAGAGTTAAAAAAGCAGTTGAAACTATGACAGGCTTTACTACAACAGAGGTTAATGTTCACGTACAGGGAGTTTTGACTGAAAAAGAAATTGAAAGCAAAAAGAATGAGAGCAAGAAGGAAGAAGCAAAGGCTAAAGAAAAGAATTCTAAGAAAGAAGAGAAAGACAGCGAAGAAGAAAAAGAAGACAAAAAAGTTAAAGACAGCAAAGAAGAAGAAAAAAAGGACTAGAAAATGTAACTCTAAGAAAGAAAAAAAGAGAAAGCCCAAAAGTTAAAAACAAGTAAAAGTCAAACATTATTTATAATAAACTATGGATAAAGAGGTAGTAGAAAATGAAATTTTTAGATAAATTAGGATTGGTTATTAATTCTACAATTGTATTGATTTTATCAATAATATTAATTTTAATAGGATTTGACGTTGTTAATCCAAATATTTTTACAAATGCAATAGCAAGAGTGTTATATTATACAGAAAATGGAAAATATATTTTAATAGGAGTGAGTGCAGTGCTTACTTTATTGGCTATTAGATGTTTATTTTTCAGTGATCTTGAAAAAGAAAAATATTCAGGAATTGAAATGGAAAACGATGATGGCAAATTACTAATTACTGATGATACACTTGAGGACATTGTTGATGGAGTTGTACAAAAATTTCCAAGCATAGTTTCAGCTGATCCAGAGGTTGAAGTAGATGGAGAAAATGATGTAAGTATTAACGTTGTTATTAATGTTAAACAAGGTTCTGTAATTAAGGAAATTACTTCTAAATTACAAAATGACATAAAAGAAGCTATTAAAAATGGAACTGACCTTGAAATTAAAGATGTTAATATTACAGTAAAAGAGCTAAAACCTGTTGAAAAAGAAGAAAATAAAGAAAAAGATGAATAAGAAAGGCATATTGAAAAATGAATAGATCTGAATCTAGAGAAGAAGCATTTAAGCTATTATATAGTTTACAAATTCAAAAAACATACTCATTAAATGAGCAAATACCTCTTTTTATTGAAGATGAAAATATTAAAGATGACACAGCAATTAAATATATTGAAGAAACCATAACTGGAATTGATAAAAACAATGAAGAAATTGAAGACTATATAAAACAAAATATTAAATCAGACTGGTCTATCACAAGAATTTCAAAAATTGACCTAACTTTATTGAAGCTTGGAATTTATGAACTTTTGTATTCAAAGTTACCATATAAAGTTGTTGTTAACGAAGTAGTTGAACTTGCTAAAAAATATGGTGACGATTCATCGAAAAGTTTTATAAATGGAGTGCTAGCAAGCATTATAAAAAGTAATAACTTAATGCAATCTTAAAAAGTGCTGGCTAGTGATTTAAATATATAAAAATTAGAAAAACTAGCTTTTGGACAATACGACAAAAGTTAGTTTTTGCGATATTATAAAAGGAGCAATTAAATGGAAATTGAACCAATTACTGTATCAGAACTTAACAATTATGTAAAACAGAAAATTGATGGTGATGAATTTTTAAACAACGTATATGTAAGAGGTGAAATATCAAATTGCAAATTACATTACACTGGGCATATATATTTTACACTGAAAGATGAAAAATCTTTAATAAAATGTGTTATGTTTAAAAGCTACACACCTCATTTAACATTTGTCCCAAAAGATGGAATGAAGGTAATGGTATTTGGCAGTGTTTCAGTTTTTGAAAGAGATGGAGTTTATCAAATATATGCTAAGGCTATGAAAGAGGATGGGATTGGAACTCTTTATGAGGCTTATGAAAAACTTAAAGCAAAGCTTGAAGCAGAAGGGTTATTTGATGCTTCTCATAAAAAGCCAATTCCACAGTTTCCAAAAGAGATAGGAGTTTTAACAGCATCTACTGGAGCTGTTATTCGAGATATCATTAATGTTTCAACTAGAAGAAATCCAAATGTACATATTACTTTGCTGCCGGTACCAGTTCAAGGACCAACTGCCGCAGAAGCAATTGTTGAAGGCATAAAGAAAATGAACGAGTTAAAGAAAGTTGACGTTATTATACTTGGCAGGGGCGGAGGTTCGCTAGAAGACTTGTGGCCATTTAATGAAGAAATAGTGGCAAGAGCGATATATGATTCTGAAATTCCAATAATTTCAGCAGTAGGGCACGAAACAGATTTTTCAATATCAGACTTTGTAGCGGACTTAAGAGCACCAACGCCGTCAGCAGCTGCAGAGCTTGCTGTGCCAAATATTGAGGACGTAAAATACACAATATCTCAAATTGAAAACAGATGTAAAATTTTACTAAAGAAAAAAGTTGAACTTAAAAAAATGCAATTTGAAAAATGTATGCAAAGTAAGGCGCTTGCTGATCCGCTTGGCAAAATAAATGAAAACAGAATGGTAATTGACAACGAAGTGAAAAATCTTTGCAATCTTATTAAAATTAAAATGAGCAATTTTGAAACTTTGCTTACAAAAAATATTACAAGAATTGACGGCTTAAGTCCACTAAAAATTATGGCAAGAGGGTATTTGATTAGTCAAAAGGATGGAAAAATTGTAAAATCTGTAAAAGGCATTTCAAAGAATGATGTTATTGATTTAAGATATAGTGATGGAATGGCAAAAGCTACAGTAAATGAAATCAAAATAAATAAATGAAGCTTTAAAGATGATAAATATTCTAAAGAAAAAATAAGTTGAGCTTATGGACTTACATTAATATTTTATGATTAACTACAATAAATGAAATCTAAGTTTAGAACTATTTAACAAAATTTAACTTTTTATGGCAAAAATTGGAGGAAAATTAAATGAGTGAAAAGAAACAGAGCTTTGAGGAGTCAATGAAAGAACTTGAACAAATTGCAAAAGAGCTTGAAAGTGATGATTTATCACTTGATGAATCAATAAAAAAATTTGAAAAAGGAATGAGCTTATCTAAACAATGCAAAGAAACTTTAGACAATGCTGAGAAAAAAATAACAATATTAATCAATGATGAAGAAAAAGACTTTACCCCATCGAAAGAAGAATAACAATATAAAAAAGTAAAAGGAGAGAACAAAATGATTAAATTTTTTTTAAAGTACGAACTACTTATTGTGCCATTTTGCACGTGGCTTGGAATACAATTATTCAAAGTAATTTATGATAGATGTGAGACTGGAAAATGGCATTGGAAAAGGATAATGGGAACTGGGGGAATGCCTAGCTC
>CACXCH010000062.1 GCA_902766085.1 uncultured Eubacteriales bacterium | reverse complement strand
TGTTTTTGTTTTTGGTAGTACAAAATAACTACCGCAATTATTGGTTTCTCAAAAGATTTGTTGTTTACTTTTCAATGTACTTTTTGTTCTCGTTCAGGCTTTCGCCGTGAACAATTTTTATTATACAATCATCAAAACGAAATGTCAACAGTTTTTTTCAAATTTTTTTATTTTTTTTATTAATGTTCATTTTTTATCATATAGTTACAGTTTAAGTATAAGTTCTCTAATTGACAGTCAAAAAAATAAACAAAACTTTTTGAGAAAAATACGACGATTTGAACGAATGTTCAAGAGTATTTTTCGAAAAAAGTTTTCGTTTATTTTTAAATTTAAAATCTTATAAAGATTAGCTACTTAAACTGTAACTTTCAATTTATTACAGTTTAAGTATAAGTTCTCTAATTGAGAGTCAAAAAATAAACAAAACTTTTTGAGAAAAATACGACGATTTAAACGAATGTTCAAGAGTATTTTTCGAAAAAAGTTTCCGTTTATTTTTTGAGTTTAGATCCTTATGAGTATTATCTGTTAAATTATAACATCATTAAAGTGTAGCATTGTCAAATTGTTATTCATATACAAAAATTGGGTCTAAGTTAATACCTATACTTGCGCCTTTAGAAATATATACATCATTTATTCTATTTTTCAATAATTTGATAAACATTTTCATTTCGTCATCTTCCATATCATTTAGCTTGACGGTACTGTATCCTTCAAAATCCTTTATTTGTCCTATATCATTTGTGAAACTGATCTCATCATTATATAAAAATGTGATTTTTTTAATTCCTTTGTTATGTTTTATTGTCATTGTATTTTTTATATCGTTGTTTTCTATATCTCCTGTTTTAGAGTATTCTATTTCAAGACTTTCGTCTTCATCTTCGTTTGAATATCCAAATATATATTTGTCTCCTGACTTTTGCATGCTATATTTTTTTTCATTTATTTGAATTGATGAGTATTCATCATTATCGTTTTTTACGTGTTGAATTACAATGCTCCATTCTCCACTTTTTATTTCTGTTTCAATATTTTGCTGTTTGAATTCGTGTACTACAATTTGTAAACTATCAGCACTACTTGGATTATTTTGCAATTCTGAGCTTTTTTCTTTCATTAGTTTATTTAAGTCGTTAATTGATGTATATTGACTATTAACACCTAATAATTTTGCTTTTGATGTTATATAATCCATTAAAATGCTATCTTGTGATATTTGTGTTAATACTGCACTTTCTAGTTTTGCAGCATCACTTGAATTTAAGCTTAGTGTGTATGCTGTTCCTGTATAAATTTTGTTATTAATTGTTACTTGGTTATGAGTTTCTTTTGTATATGCATTATCAGGTACATCTGTGCTTAAGATTTTTGCTACTTTCATAATTCTATTTTTTTCATTTTTTGAAGTTTCAAAAATATTTTTAAGGCTTGCTGATGTTATTTCATCAGGAATGTAAAAATCTGTAATATTTGCATTGTTAGCAATTCTTTGTAAATCACTATTGTCAATACATATATATCCTTTTGCAACTTCCTCTGAATAAAAACCTGCTGTATCTTTGCTTTGCACATAAGAAACATTTGCAAGTTTAGTATCGCCACTATAGAAATCATATTCTATATTGCTTTTTTTGTTTTTGCTATCAGTTTTTTCGTTTATCTGTAATTTTATTTTGTCTAAAATTTCACTATTTGCAATATTGCTAGAATCTTGAATATTTACAGTTGCTTTTCTAATATAAGGCGTTGATTTCTTTTTATCACTGTATTCTATTAAGTCCTCATCATTTATTAAGTCTAATACTTCTGGAATATTGTCAAAATATCTTAAAAATGCACTACGTTTTGTTCTAAAGAAATCCGTTCTGAAAAACAAAAATAGAAATACAGAAATTATTATAATTACAAGTATAATTGCTACTATTAATTTAATCTTGTTTTTCTTTCTCATTTTTTACCTTTCAATTCATAATTATTTGTTGCGCTAATAATTCATTAATTTCCTTTGTTTTTTATATGGTAAAATAATTGTGATTTACTTTTTCATTCTTTGGTTTAATACTTCATACATCATTATAGCTGCTGATACAGAGGCATTTAGTGAATTTATCTTCCCTCTTAATGGGATTTTTACTAGAAAATCACAGTTTTTTGCTACTAGCCTGTTCATTCCATATCCTTCACTACCTATTACAATTGCTGTTCCTCCTCTATAATCTTGTTCATTGTAATAACTTGTTCCTAAAGCATCTGTTCCATAAATCCATACATCATTTTCTTTTAAATATTTTATTGTTTCATTTAAATTATTAACTCTAGCTATTTTTACATATTGAGCAGCCCCTGCTGATGTTTTATTCACTGTACTGTTTACCTCTGCTGACCTTCTTTTAGGAATAATAACTCCATGAGCTCCTACACATTCCGCAGTTCTAATTATTGATCCTAAATTATGTGGGTCTTCTATTTCGTCTAATATTATAATAAATGGATTTTCATTTTTTTCTTTTGCAAAATTTAAAATGTCATCAACGTCTGAATATTCATAAGGAGGTACTGTTGCAATTACTCCTTGGTGTTTTTGGTTATTGCTCATTTCATCTAGTTTATTTTTTTCAACTTCCTTAATAACTATTCTTTTTTCTCTAGCCATTGAAATTATTTCATTTATTGAGCCATGTTTTTCGCCCTTTTGAATATATAGCTTGTTTATATCTTTTCCTGATTTTATTAATTCTGAAACACTATTTCTTCCAATTACAATATCTTCCATATATATTTTTCCTTTTATATTACAAACTTACTCTTGAAAATTACAGTCTATGAAAAGAAAGACAATTTTTACTAAAAATACTTTCTTTACATTGACAAGATCATTGTCTTTTGAAAATTTTTAAACCTCATATTTTTCAAAATAGAATTTATTTTGTATCATTTTCTGTGTCTGCCTTTAATATATTTAAAAATGCCTCTTGTGGTATTTGGACATTTCCAAACTCTCGCATTCTTTTCTTTCCTCTTTTTTGTTTTTCTAGTAATTTTTTCTTTCTTGTAATATCTCCTCCGTAGCATTTTGCTAGAACATCTTTTCTTAATGCTGAAATTGTTTCTCTTGCAATTACAGTTCCTCCAATTACTGCTTGAATTGGAATTGTAAATAATTGCCTTGGTATTTCTTGTTTTAGCCTTGTTACAAGTTTTTTTCCTTTTGAATATGCACTATCTTTGAAAACTATAAATGACAATGCATCAACCATTTCTCCATTTACATATATATCAAGTCTAACAAGGTTAGATTGCTTGTACTCTTTTAAATAATAATCAAGTGAAGCATATCCTCTTGTTTTTGATTTTAATGTATCAAAAAAATCATATATAATTTCATTTAATGGCAATTCATATTTTATGGAAACCCTGCTTGAATCAAGATATGTCATTTCTATATATATTCCACGTCTGTTCTGGCATAATTCCATGACATTTCCTATAAATTCCTTTGGAACCATAATTGTTGCTTCTACAAAGGGTTCTTCAATATAGCTTATCTTTGAACTTTCTGGTAAGTCTGATGGATTATAAAGCTCTATTACCTCTCCATCTGTTTTATGTACTTTATAAATTACTGATGGAGATGTTGTTATTAGGCTTAAATCAAATTCTCTATCAAGCCTTTCTTCGATAATTTCAAGATGTAGTAGTCCAAGAAAACCGCATCTAAATCCAGATCCTAATGCTTTTGATGTTTCAGCTTCAAAGCTTAATGCCGCATCATTTAATTTCAATTTTTCAAGTGCTATTTTAAGATTTTCATATTCAGCCCCATCCATAGGGTATAGCCCACAATAGACCATAGGTTTAACTTCTTTATAACCTGGTAAAGGTTTGTCTGCAGGTTCTGTATCGTTTGTAATTGTATCTCCTACTTTTATATCCTGCAAGCTCTTTATGCTGGCTGCAATATATCCTACTTCTCCTGCAATTAATTCATCAGTTTTTTCATAATCTCCTGGGGTAAAATATCCGAACTTCAGTCACAGTAAAACTATCATTATTAGACATAAGTCTAATAGTATCTCCAACTTTTACTGTTCCCTCTTTAACTTTTACATAAGCAAGCACACCTTTATAATCATTATAAATTGAGTCAAAAATTAGCGCTTGTAGTTTTGCATTTTTATCTCCATTTGGAGCAGGTATTTCTTTTACAATTTTTTCTAAGACTTGTTCTACGTTAAGGCCTGTTTTTGCTGAAATACATAGAGCATCTTCTGCATCAAGTCCAATTATATCTTCAATTTCTTTTTTAGTTTCTTCTATTCTAGCACTTGGTAAATCGACTTTATTAATTACTGGAATTATCTCAAGATTATTATCTAGCGCTAAATAAACATTAGCAAGAGTTTGTGCTTCAACTCCCTGTGTGCTATCAACCACAAGTACTGCCCCTTCGCAAGCAGCTAAACTTCTAGAAACTTCATAGTTAAAGTCTACATGGCCCGGAGTATCAATTAAATTGAGCTCATAAGTTTTTCCATCTTTTGCTTTATACTTCATTCTAACTGCTTGAGATTTTATTGTAATTCCTCTCTCCTTTTCAATGTCCATATTGTCAAGAAGTTGCTCTGTCATTTCTCTTTTAGGAAGTGTATTTGTCATTTCAATTAAGCGATCTGATAAAGTAGTTTTACCATGGTCAATATGTGCAATTATACTGAAGTTTCTAATAAGTGATTGATCTTTCATTTAGCACCTTTCTATAAAAAAATTTTAATTTTGCAATTTTTCTTGTTGTTCATCACATAATAGGAAACGTTCAAAACAGCAAGCCTACGAATTATTAATATTATGATTATATGACTAGTAATTAGCTTTTGGTTTTTGTGAAGATTACGAATTATTAAGATTATGATTATATACTAGTAGTTAGCTTTTTGGTTTTGTGAAGATTTAGCATATTTTTTTAATGTTTGATATGCTAAATAGTTTATTGTTCCTGGAACATTAATGTCTCCTGCTGGTACTCCAGTTAGAATTTCAATTCCTTCGTCAACCGTTGTAACTGCATAAATATGAAATTTTCCATTTTTTACAGCTTCTATTACTTCATCATTTAAGTTCAAATTTACAACATTCTGAGCTGGGATCATAACTCCTTGTGAACCTGTTAATCCTTGAACTTTGCAAATTTCATAAAATCCTTCTATCTTTTCATTTACCCCGCCTATAGCCTGAATCTCGCCTTTTTGATTGACTGAGCCAGTTACAGCTATTGATTGATTTATTGGAATATTAGATAGGCTTGAAAGAATTGCATATAATTCTGTACTTGATGCACTATCTCCATCAACTCCACCATATAACTGTTCAAAGCATACACTTGCTGATAATGATAAAGGTATTTCTTTAGCAAATTTTTCACCTATATAACCGCTAAGTATTAATATTCCTTTCGAGTGAGAAGATCCCGATAGATCTACTTCACGCTCAATGTTAACAATTCCATTTTTTCCAATATAGGTATTTGCTGTAATTCTTACAGGCTTTCCAAAAGTATACTCTCCAATTGTCATTATTGTAAGTCCATTTATTTGTCCAACTTTCGAGCCCTTTGTATCAATTAATATTGTTCCATTTTTCATAAGTTCAGTGTAGCGTTCATCATATTTCAAAGTACGCTTTTTTCTTTCTGATAATGCTTTTTCTATATAATGCTCAGTAATAATTTTTGATTTTCCCATTTTAGCCCATGTTGCAGCCTCAACTATTATTTGTGATAGTTCTCCAAATTGAGTTGATAATTTATGTTGATCCTCTGCTAGGCGTGATGCATATTCAGCAAGTCTAGCAACTGCATATTTGTCAAGATGTGGCAAATTTTGATCTGAGCAAAAACCATGTACAAATCCAGCTAAATCGTTTAAGTTTTTTGCATCCATTGGTGCAAAATCTTCAAATTCAACTTTTATTTTGAATAATTTTTTGAATTCTTCATCAACTGATAGCAAAGTTTGATATACATTTTCTGTTCCAATTAGTATTACCTTTACATCTAGTGGTATGGGTTCTGGTTTTAATGATACAAGTACCATTGAAGATTTTTGTTCCATGACTGAATTATCAATTCCAATTTCTTTATTTCTCAAAACTCTTTTTAAATAATCATAAGATACTGGGTTTGAGAGCAAGTCACTTGCTTGAAACATAATATAACCACCATTTGCTTTTTGTAGCAATCCAGGTCTTAACATTGTATAATCAGTTTTTAGCATTCCATAATAATTTTCATATTCAAGTTTTCCAAATAAATTTGTAAAACTGTAGTTAGAATCAGCAATTACAGGTGCACCATTGGTATTACTGTTATCAACAAATACATTTACTCTATAATTGTCCCATGGCATTGTTTCTGGTATTTGTGGTTTATTGTTTTTATTTTCGTCATTGCCATCATTTACAAATTTAGAAATATTTTTTAATATATCATGCTTAACTCCATCAAGGAATGTAGATATTTTTTTATTTCTCTTAAAATTTGATTTTACATAAGAAATATGTCCTTCAATTGTGAGAACAGCAATATTTGATTCCCATTCAGATATTTTTTTCTGAGCCTCTGCATCAAGCTCTTTAATTTGAGCTATTGCATCAATAATTTGTTGTTGAACAATTGTTGATTTGTCTTCATATTCCTTTTTTATATCTTCATCAAGCTTGTCAAATTCTTCTTCCTTAACTACTTTTCCATCAATAACTGGCATCATATATATACCATTGTCTGCTGTTTTTACCTGAAAGCCATACTTAGCACTATTTTTGTTAAGATTATTCAAAAGTTTTGTTCTTTTATCTTGATATTTTTGAGTTATTTCATTTTTCTCTTTCTCAAAATCTTCATTTTTAAAAGTATTCTTAATATCTGTTCTAATCTCTTTTATAAAGTTATCCATAATAGTTTTAAATTTTTTTCCGTCTCCTGCTGGCAAACTTACAGCTACAGGCTCGTTTGGATTGATAAAATTATAAATATAGCACCAGTCAGATGGAGTTTTCTTACTCTTTGATAATTTTTCAAGATAGTTTTTTGTATATGTTGTTTTCCCAGAACCTGTTGGTCCTTCAAGGTATAAATTGTATCCTTTTGTATCAACATTAAGTCCAAATTCCAGTGAAGCAATTGCTCTCTCCTGCCCAACTCCTTTATAATTTGTTGACAAGCTTTCTGTTGTTTCAAATTTAAATACATCTGGGTCACATACATATTTTAATTTCTTATAACTTAATTCTTTTGTGTTTTTCATTATTATTAATATTCCTTTCTCTTAACTAGAGTACAATAGTTGAATTTATTAGTTTTTCTCATCTTTTTTATATATGAAATTGTTTTTTTACTGTTCTTGAGAATAAAATAAATCTTAGTTTTTTTCAAAAAGGTTTGTTTATCTTTTACCTTATGATTAGTTCATCATTTTGATTTTATCTTGACATTAATATTGCATCTTCTGTATTATTGTTATAATAATTATGTCTAATTCCATTTTCTTCGAATCCAAAGTTTTTGTATAATTTTATTGCTATATTATTATTTGCATTTACCTCTAAATTTATTTTATTTGATTTTAAATTTATAATTATATAGCTTAGTAAGTCAGATGCTATTCCTTGATTTCTCTTATCTTTTTTAGTTACAATATTCATTATTTCAATTTCGTCAAGTACAGTCTTTATGCTAATAAATCCAAGAACTTCATTGTTTTGTTTTGCAACATAATATTCTGAGTTTTTGCTATCTTCGTAAAACTGGTCTTTATTCCATATATTTTGAAAGCTATCATAATTCTCTAATATATTCTGTATATCGTGTTCTGTAGGTTTTAAAATATATATTTTCGAGTCGTCAAGTTTAAGCCTCTGCCTTTCTGCTTGAGATTTTCTTAGATACATTGGATGTATACTCATCGAATCTCCAAATATCTTCTTATTAAATTTATCTGTAGCAGCTTTTCCTATTTCTATTGCAAGAGATTCTGGTGGCCTTGTAAATTCATATTGTTTAACATCTACTCCTTTGGCTTTTTGTTCTTGCATTTTTGCTTGCAATAAATTGTCAATAAGGCTGAAATTTACGTTGCCTATTACATATAATTTGTCCTTAAATGTAACAAAATTAATTGTATCAAATATGCTCATTACATCTGGGTTTTTGTATAATGATAACTTGCCATTTTTCATTCTATAAACCGCAAAGTACACGTTATCATTTCTTGCATCAATCATTGACAAAATTTTGCAATCACCCTTATTGTTTTTTAACAATACTGAATATGCTTGTGCCTCCAAAGAGCTTACTCCTACAACCGGTATTTTTGTTGCGTCTGCAAATGCTTTAACTGTAGCAATTCCAATTCTTGTTCCTGTAAATGAGCCTGGCCCTATGGAGCAGGAAAATAAACTCATGTCTGAAAGTGTCATATTTTGTTCTTCCAAAATATTTTTTATCATTGGCATTAGGGTTTGCGAATGTTCCATCTTACTTTCATTGTGCAGTTCTTTGATAACTTTTCCATCCTCAAGAATTGCAACCGAGCAAATTTTTGAAGATGTATCCATAGCAAGTACTTTCATATCTTGCTCCTTTCCCGTATTATAGACAATAAAGCTTTGTCTAAATACGTTAATAAATTACGCATTTTTAAAAATCAAATTAGCATTTTATATTAATATTTATGTACTTTTATTAATTAGACCATTTTAGTAAAATCAATATTATCAAATCTGTTTCCAAAAGTTTCAATTGATAATATTCTAGTATTTTCATCATTATCATCCCTATTAAATGTGATTTTTAAATAGTTCTCTGGTAAAATATCTTCAATAAGTTCTCCCCATTCTAGAATACAGATTCCTTTTTCAAAGTACTCTTCTCCTCCAATGTTTTCAAACTCATAAATATCTGTTAGTCTATATAAATCAAAATGATAGATGTCTACCTTGTCAGAGTGATATTCATTTACTATTGTAAATGTTGGGCTTGAAATATCGTTTTGCAAGTCAAAATAACTTAGAACCCCTTCCGTAAATTTAGTTTTTCCTGAGCCGAGTTCTCCAGTTAAAACAATGATATCACCTTTTTTTAAAACAGAAGCAAGTTTTCTTGCAAACTCTTTTGTTTCATATTCATTTTTACATTCAATTTGTTGCATATCTTACCTCCATTTTAGTTTTATTTTGGTTTCATCATAATTAATTTTTTATTTTTCTTAATACTTCTTTGATCTGTCCAAACAAAGTTCATGATTTGCATTAATAATTTTTTTGCCTTAATTAAATTTTTTTAGCTAAAACTATTGTCACGTTTATTAATTTTTCAATCATTTGTTACAATTTTAACATTATACCCATAGAATAACCCAGATTCTATTACTCCAGGTATTAATTTTATGTCTTTTTCTAGGCTTTCATTTACATTTTCAAAGTGTACGTGTAAAATTCTATTATTGTTATCACTCATTCCAGCTTCTTCTATTTTATTTGCTCCAATTTTTTTTAATTCTCCTGAAACAAATTTTTCGGAATCATTATAGATTTCAATAGGTATTGGGTGTTTTTCTCCTATTTTTGTTACAAATTTTGATTTGTCAATAAGTATGTATGTTATAGGTGATGAAAGAATGTTTAGTTTTTCTCTAAACATTGCTCTCCCCATTCCTTTTAATAAATTATTATTTTTGTCTACCTCATCAGCACCATCAAATGACCAGTCAATATTGCATTCATTCAAGCTTGCTATTTCAATATTATATTGTTTGCATACTTTTTCTATTTCATTTGATGTTGGCACTGCTTTAATCTTTAGGTTTTCATTTAATACTCTTTTTCCAATTTCAATTGCGCTCAAATATGATGTTGTTCCTGAGCCGAATCCAATAACATCATTGTTATTTACAATCTTTGCTATCTTGTATGCTAGTTTTCTTTTTTCTTCTTCGTTTTCAATCATATTTTTTCCTCTAATTCAAATTTAGCGTTTTGCTTTGCTCTGCTAACAATAAATATTTTTTCCTTCCAATTTAGGTTTTAGCATTTTGTCTTACTCTGTCAATACTAAATTTTTCCTTCTAATTTGAGCTTTAATATTTTGCTTTGTTCTGTCAGTAATACTTAAGAGAATATCTTTTTAGTATTGAGTTCCATAATATTGTTGCATTAAATATGATGACATATCAAATGGTTCCTCTGTTTCTGGTTTACCATAATCAACTCCATAAGTTTCAACTCTTATTGATGTTATAACTGGTGGGTTTACTGGTTTGTTAGCAGTTAAATTGCTATCTGATGAACTACTTTCATCCCTTGTCTCAACTTCAACATTTGAAATTGCATCAACAACATCCATTCCTTCTGTGACAACTCCAAATGCAGCATATAAGCCATCAAGGCTACTTGAGCTATCAGCGGTTGTAATAAAGAATTGGCATGATGCTGAATCATATCCTTTTTCAGTTAATGTTGCTGAACCATAAGAGCTATAATCTGATCTAGCCATAGAAATTACACCCCTTGTATGCTTTAGCGTGTTTTGAGTAAATCCATTTAGTGAAAATTCTCCTTTAATCGAATATTCATCTGAATTACTTGAATCATCACTAGTAGAATCATTATTTTCATCAGTTGAATTATCATCATCTTTACTTTCAAGATCAGAAAGTTTTGCACTACCTGTTCCATCTCCATTTGGATCTCCACCTTGAATCATAAAATCAGGAATTGTCCTATGAAAGGTTAATCCATCATAAAATCCATTATTGGCTAAAGTTATAAAGTTTGCCACTGTATTTGGTGCATATTCAGGTTTTAGCTCAATTTTAATTGTACCATAATTTTCAACTTCAATAGTTGCAACAGGATCTTGCACTACAAAATTTTTCTTGTCAATAATTGTTTTTGTTACATAAGCTATTAATCCTAAAATAATTATTATAATTACACAAGTTGCTATTATTGATAAAGTTTTTATATTAAAAGAAAATCTTTTTCTTGTTTTCTCTTTTGAATTATTACTTGATTTTTTGTTTTTTTTCATTTTTAATTCCTTTCGTTTTTGCCTAATTATTGTATTCCAATTGCTCTTAATGCTTCGTTAATATTTTTCACCCCAATTATATCTAATTTGTATGTATTTTTCAATAGTTTTTTATTGTTTTGTGGTATAATACATTTTTTTATTCCTAGTTTTTCCGCTTCTTTTAATCTCTTATCAATCATATTTACAGAGCGAATCTCCCCAGTAAGTCCAACTTCTCCAATGATGGCTGTATCTTTTGGAATATATACACTTTTAAAACTTGATGCAATTACAAGAGCTATTCCTAAGTCAATTGCAGGTTCGTTTATTTTCATTCCACTAACAACATTTACATATACATCTTGGTTTCCTATTGAAAGTCTAGCTCTTTTTTCCAATACAGCTATTAGTAATGCAATTTTATTAAAATCAACTCCATTTCCTGTTCTTTTTGGTATGCCATATACACTTGGGGTCGTAAGTGCTTGAAGTTCAACAAGAAGAGGTCTTGTTCCTTCTAGGCTGCTTACAATTGCAGCTCCAGGTACTTGGTCCTGGTCTTCTGAAATAAGTATTGATGATGGATTAGTTACTTCTGTCATTCCCTCATTTTGCATTTCAAACATTCCAACTTCATTTGTTGAGCCAAATCTGTTTTTAACGCTTCTTAAAATTCTGTATGAAAAATATCTTTCTCCTTCTAAGTAAAGTACGGTATCTACCATGTGTTCAAGAACTCTTGGTCCAGCAATGTTTCCATCTTTTGTAACATGCCCAATTAATATTGTTGTTATTTGATTTTGTTTGCAACATCTCATTACTCTTGCTGTAATTTCTCTTACTTGGCTTACTGTTCCCGGAGCTGAAGTTATTTCATTTGAATACATTGTTTGTATTGAATCAATTACAACAAGCTTTGGCTTCATTTCCATAATTTCAGCTTCAATATTATCAATATCGGTTTCAGCTAAAAACATAATATTATCATTTTGTATATTTAATCTATCGGCTCTTAACTTTACTTGTTCCCCTGACTCTTCTCCTGAGACATATAAAACAGTACCTTCTTTTTCTGCAATTTTATTTGCAAGTTGTAAAATTAAAGTAGATTTTCCAATTCCTGGTTCTCCACCAATTAGCACAAGAGAGCCTTTTACAAGCCCTCCCCCTAAAACTCTATCTAATTCACCATATCCAGTTTTGGTATAAATTGCCTCTTTTCCCTCTATTGAATTCAAATTCTTTGGCTTTTCTCTATCTTTCAAATTTACCTTTTTTCCACTAGATGTGGTTTCTTGAATTTTTTCTTCATAAAAAGTATTCCACGAATTGCATGATGGACATTTTCCAAGCCATTTGGCAGATTCATATCCACATTCGCTACATACAAAAATTGATTTTGCCTTTGCCATATTTTATTCCTTTTATTAGTTTTTTAATTTTTTTACATTTAGCATTGTAAAATTCTTTTATTTTTTATGCAACATCGTATAAGTATTTTAATTTATTCTTATGTAATTTACAATTCTTTATTTTTCTTATGCAATTGTTTTATAAATCTTTTAAATTTTTATTTTTCTTGTACAATGTGTTCAATAATTCAATAAACATTGCATGAGACCATCCAAGTCCAATTACCCATTTTTCATTTAGATCAGAATTTGCCTGTTCAGCAAGTAGTCCTAATTCAGTAGCACTATTTACTACAAATTTTAAACACTTTGTAGCTTCCCTTATGTTTCCTATTTTTGCATAATAAAGCCCCATCCAACAAGTTGAAATTATCCAAGGGTTATTTCCTCCAATATATGTATCATTTTGAAATCTTAAATATCCACCTAAGTATGTTCGTAAAGTCATATTTATTTGATCCACAGTATTTTTTACTATTTTTTCATCTGGAGAAAATACTTCAAATGGAATAATTGCTCCCATTATGCTGATATCTGTTAATCTATCGCTTTCATTCCTGACTAAGACTTTTTTCTTATCATCATACAAGTTCTTTAAAATATATGATTTTATGTCATCCATCTCTTCTTTCATTTTTTTCTTGCTTTGTATTATAGCATCAACCTTTAGCCTATTATTTGTAAAACTGTCACTAATTTCGTCATATATTTTTATCATTGCATTAAAAGCTCCATAGATTGCCGAAAGGGAATATAAATGTACTCCTTCGTTCATTTCCCATAGATCATAGCTTGAATGTTTATAAATTTCATCTTTGTTTTTCGTATTATAACTTTTCTCTAAATCTGCTTTTACTCTATCTTCTTTTTCTTCTTTTCCCAATACAAAATCAGTATATTTCTCTAGAAAATCTATAGCTCTTTCTAGCATCTTTAGATTATCTCTTAAGAATTTTGTTTGCTTTTTGCCTTTTATTTTTCCTTCTGTTTTGTAAAATTGATAAGCTTCCCAAACTGCAGTAGCAGTTTCATCAACCTGATATCCCCAGCAAGGTGCAAGCCTACCATCTGTGTAAAATCTTTGTTCCCACATTCCATTACTAGCTTGTGTTCTCTTTAAAAATACTTCATAAAATTTCTTACAGTTATCATCGAAATTAAGTCTATTCATACTATTGTAAATTAATGCTGCATCTCTAGGCCAACAATATGAATATCTACCACTCTTATCTCTTTCTTCGTCAACTTCAAGTGAAGCAGTTATTCCACCTGTTTTTGTGTTCATTAATAGTGGCAAATATAGGATGGTTCTCTTATATATTTTTAATATTTCATTTTGAAAATTAGAACCATCGCTTTTAAGTTTTAGTGTATCATGTTCGTCAAAAAATCTTTCCCAGCTATTTTTTATTTTTATTAATTCCTTATCAATACTTAATTTTCTTAGTTCCTCAATTTTCTCTTCAACTGTTGGAATATCTCTGTCAACATCATATTGCATATATATAAATAGTGAAAATCCTCTTGTTTCGTTAGGTTTAATAGTTCCTAGATTATAGCTAATTGCTGAATCAGAACTCATTCCTATATAATCTTTGTCATAAATCATCCCTGAATTTATATTACTGTCAGTATTGTTTAATTGATGACTATAGAGTGGTTCTTTTGAAAATATTGCTGACGTAAAATTATGGCTATACTGAACAAGAGAATCATTTAATATTAACGACCCTACCATATTATTAAATGATGAAACAGCTTTAGAATGAATTAGCAAGTTAACATTTAAATCAATTGTATTTTCATTCTTAAATTCATATTTTTTTAGCATAACATCCTTATTAATCATTACAGCATCTGTTTGTTTAATTCTTATATTAAAATAGTCATTTAAGATTTCAGTGTTTAGAATATTTGTTTTATCCGTATAGTATTGTTTATAGTGATTGTTGATATCATTATGTAGGTAAATTATATTTGAATCATTTATTTTTAATCCTACATAAAAATACTCTGAATATTGTCTGTAATCTCTTAATGGGTAATATAATCTAAGCAATTCTCCGTATTTACTAAAGCTTGCTGTAATGTCTTTGTTTCCTATAAATGCATCATTATAATATTTCTTTTTCATTTGGTTTTCTCCTGTTTATAATTAATTACTATAATCTTTTCCGGTTTATAATTTGTTAAGCATCACTAATTTGTTTCATCTTTTATAATTAGCTAATCATTATTAATTTTTTCATTTTATAATTCGTTAATCGTTATTAGTTTAATTTGGCCATTTGTATAATATGAGGCCTGGTCTTTTTCATTGTCACTTTTGTTGTTATTGCTAAGGCTTGCACTATATTTTGAATTTTCATCAAGCAATTCTAAAAGTTCATCTGGAGATGTAATTACCCCATTATATAAAAAATATACAGTTTTATAATCGCTATTAGATTTAGCATCATTATTATTTGTTTTTGCAACATTAATCAAAGTTTTTACTGAGTCACAAGACATTTCCTTATCCATATAGGTCTTCAAATTAGTGTTTACTGTAAGAGCAACTTGCTTTTCATAAGTAACTCCACCCGAAAGGTCAACTCCTTGATTTATGTCAATTGAATCTCCCGTTCTTAAGATTACAATAATAAAGGTTATTGCAACTACAATTATAATTAGCAAAACAACTGTTGATATTAGTGATTTTTTATTTATAGACATAAATTTTCCTCCCTATTTATTCATTATTTGTATTATTTGTTTTCTAAGTTCATTAACTTTATTGTTGAGCTTAACCATATCTTCATCTGAGCTTGATGACAATCTTATATCTTCTTTTAGTGAATGCTTCATTTCTTCTAGCTCTGATTCAAGTTGTTGCATTTTATTAATAAGTTCAATCTTATCAATATCCTTATTAGTAGGATTATCATATTTTTGAACAACTTCAATCTTATCATCTAATGTGTATTGCTCTCCATATTTTGGAATCGAAATTGGAATATCCCCTGCTTGCTCTTTTATTTTTTGCTCTAGAGCTTCTTGTGAGTCAATCTCACCATGTATTAAGAAAATACGTTTTGGCATTTTTTCATGAAAGCCACATACATAATTTACTAGTCCATTCTGATCAGCGTGTCCCGAAAAGCCTTCAATATATTCTACTCTTGCATTAACTGAAAATTCTTCTCCTAAAATTTTAACTTTCTTAGCTCCGTCTACAATTCTTCTTCCAAGAGTACCTGGTGCCTGGTATCCAACAAATAAAATTGTACTCTTAGGGTTCCATATATTATGCTTTAAATGGTGTTTTATTCTTCCAACATCACACATACCACTTGACGAAATAATAATACAAGGTTCATCTGATTCATTAAGTGCTTTTGATTCCTCTACTGTCCTAGTAAACTTAAGTCCAGGAAATTCTAGTGGATTATCCCCTCTTTCAATAAATTCCTTAATTTCATCAGAAAATAAATCCATATTCTTTTTAAAAACTTCCGTTGCTGATATTGCAAGTGGACTATCTACATATACTGGAACAGACATTAATAGTTCATACTCTTTCATAAATTTTTCATCATTTAGGTGATGTTCTTTTATTTTATTTATTTCATATAAAATCTCTTGTGTTCTTCCAACTGCAAATGATGGAATAACTACTGTTCCTCCATTTGTTATTGTCTCTGAAACAACATTTAAGAATATCGAAGCCTTTTCGTCATTTCTTACGTGTAACCTATTTCCATAAGTAGATTCCATAATTAAATAATCCGCACTATCAATCATTGTTGGACTTGCAAGCAATGGAATATCATTATTTCCAATATCTCCACTAAAAACTATTTTCTGTTGTCGTCCATCTTCTGTAATCCATACCTCAATCATACTTGAACCTAGCATGTGTCCTGCATCATTAAATCTAATCGTTATACCTGACGCAACGTCAATTAATTCGTCATACTTTTCTGGTACAAATAGTTGCATACAATCTTCAGCATCTTTTGCAGTATAAAGAGGCTCAACCATTGTTTTTAAGCCTTGGCGCTTTCTTTTCTTATTTTTATATTGTGTTTCTGTTTCTTGGATGTGTCCACTATCAGGTAACATTATTGTGCAAAGATCGCACGTTGCCTTTGTAGCATATATTGGGTTTGAGTAACCATCTTTATATAGTTTAGGTATTCTTCCAGAGTGATCAATATGAGCATGTGTTAATAGCATAAAGTCAATACTCTTTACATCAAAATCAAATGGCTTATCATTTAGAAGTTCTTCTTCCATTGATCCTTGGTGTAAACCACAGTCAACTAAGAATCTTTTTCCAGCTCCCTCAACTAAATAATTCGACCCAGTTACCTCTCTTGTTGCTCCTAAAAAAGTTATTTTCATTTGTTTCCTCCATAATTTATCATTTATATTTATTTTCCATTCTCTCGTCTATGAATTAAAAAGTGAACGTTCTTGCCTTACATTTTTTTATTTATAATTAAATTGCAAAAATTTTCATTTTCTTAGATCTTCTAATTTGAATATTAACTCCATCTGGTAAAGTTATATCATATTTTTTTTCTAATGTGTCCCCTTCATAGAGTTCTACATTAATAATATTTTGGCTCGAACTTAATTTAATATACAAATTTTCTAGTGAAATAACATCACTATCAAATATTCCTTTTAATATTCTATAGTCTAAAATATCATTATTTGAAATTGGCTCTAAAACATGATATTTTATCGCCTTTGGAACTGCCTTTTCTTCAATTTCGTTTAAATTCATTTTACAGTTTGGTAGAAAATTCAAGTACCTTATTTCATAAATAATATTTAAAAGCTCCCTTCTTTCATTAGTTTTCTCTAGCTTTTTAATAAATATCTTTTTAAATTCTTTTTCTAATTTTGAAATGTCCGTTTTTTCCTCATAGAATTTGATTTCGTACTCTAATTTTTCCCTTTCCTTAAGAAATTCATTTGGATTTTCAATTCTATTGTACTCGGAAAGAGTATACAAAAGTTTTTGTCTATCTTTTGTAAGTTTTTCTTGATAATGACTAACACTAAACACTTTTTCTTTATCTGGTTTATTGCTATTGTAAATTAAATATTCTTGTCTCATTAATAATGGGTCACTTAGTATTCTATCTATTTGCTTTATTTGGTCAATTGTTTCTTTTTTCTCTTTTGTTATTTCAATAATGTATTTTGAAGAATCTTTCATTTTCTCTAGCTTTTTCTTATCTTCAGAAAGCTTCTTTAAGATTTCTTCGTTTTTATCTTTATCATAAGATAAATAAAATTGCATTGCAACTTTTTGCATCTCCTTGTAGAAGCTTTCAGTAAGATTTTCCTTTATGTATTGGAGATTTATATTTTCAAGTGCTTTGTACCCTAGCAAGAATGATAAAAAAACATATATTGTATTGCATTCAGTACTCTCAATTTCATTAGAAAGAATTGACCATGTCCAACCGCTAAAATCTCTAATTACCTCTGATTCTGATATGCACTTTCCTATGTTAATCGCAGTTATTACCGCTCTGTCCTCATCTGTAAATTCATTTTTCATTGCAGGAAGAGAAGCTTTTGCAATTGCATAAGCCAGTGTTTTTTCATTTGGATATGAAATAATGTTTTTTTCAGCTTGTCCATCCATTTTTATCTTTCTTTGATTCTGCTTTAGTTCTTTTTCAAGTTCAGAATTTGGTTTAGCAATAATAATATTTTTGCAGTTTAGTTCTACATCTAAAACCAATTTTTCCATAAATTCCTCTTTGCTTGGAACCTCTCTTTTTACAGTTCTATAATTTGTATAGCTATCATCCATTTTGTAGCACATTGAGAGTAAGAGATTTTCAGCATCTTGACTAAAGTTTTTTTCCTCAATTGCTTTGGCTAATTCTTCCTTGTAGTCTTTTGGTAAAAATTTGTTTTTCAAATTTTTTCTCCTTTGATTATCGTTTTACTTTAGTTTTTGTTACTATTTTCAAAAATTATAAAAAATAAACAATGCTAAAAAATGTAATAAAACCTTTTCTGTAAAAGTCTTTGTTTATTTTTAAGTATAAAAGTAACTAATTATTCTGGTCATTTATATCTTCTATTTTGTCAATATTGATATTTGCATTTTCTGCAATATCTTTTGGAGCCATCTTTAACTCCTGCCATCTTTCTTTTGTCATCAATACTTCCCTTGGTTTACTTCCATTGTATCCAGAAATTATTCCTCTTTCTTCCATTTGGTCAATAATTCTACCAGCTCTTGAATATCCAACTTTAAATCTTCTTTGGATATAAGATGTTGATGCTTGTTGATTTTCAACTACCATTTCAATAGCTTCATCAAGCAATGGATCTACTGTATCATCCTTATCTTCATCGTCTTCAACCTTGTCAGGTTCGTTGGCCTTATCAATAGATTCCATGATGTTTGTATCATAAATCGCATCTCCATCTTTTCTGATAAATTTAACAATGTTTTCAACTTCTTTATCTGATACAAATGCTCCTTGAATTCTAATAGGCTTTGGAATGCCACTTGGATAAAATAGCATATCACCTTTTCCTAGTAGTTTTTCAGCTCCCCCTTCATCAAGTATTGTACGTGAGTCAATCTGTGATGAAACAGCAAAAGCAATTCTTGATGGTATATTTGCTTTGATTACACCCGTGATTACATTAACAGAAGGTCTTTGAGTTGCTATTACCAAATGCATACCTGCAGCTCTAGCTTTTTGTGCCAACCTGCAAATTGAATTTTCAACTTCCTTTGATGATACCATCATTAAATCGGCAAGCTCATCAATAATAATAACAATTTGTGGTAAAGGCAATTCTCCTATTTTTTCGGCAACACTGTTGAATCCTTTTATATCTCTAACTTTCTTCTCTGCAAATAAACTATATCTTTTTTCCATTTCCTGTACAGCCCATTCAAGTGCACCTGCAGCTTTTTTAGGATCAGTTACAACAGGGATTAATAAATGTGGTGTTCCATTATAAACAGATAACTCTACAATTTTTGGATCAATCATAAGTAATTTAACTTCACTTGGTTTTGCCTTATAGATTATACTTGTAATCATTGTATTGATGCAAACTGACTTTCCTGAACCTGTACTTCCTGCAATCAATAAATGTGGCATCTTGGCAATATCGGCAATTACTACATCTCCCGCTACATCCTTTCCAAGTCCAAAAGTCAATTTTGAATCACTATCAACAAACTCTTTTGATTCAATAATTGACCTAAGTGGAACTGTTGCTCTAGTTTTATTTGGTACCTCAATACCTACAGTATGTTTTCCTGGAATTGGTGCTTCTATTCTAATTGTTTCAGCTTCTAAAGCTAAAGCAATGTCATCAGAAAGATTTGCAATTTTGCTTACTCTGACTCCCTCTGCTGGAGCTAATTCATATCTTGTTATTGCTGGTCCAACAGAAACATTTTCTACTTTTGCAGAAACTCCAAAACTATATAAGGTTTTTCTAAGTCTTTCAGCAGTTTGTAGTAAAACTTTTCTGCTTGTTGAATCTTCATTTCCTTTATCTTCTTGTAGCAAATTGATTGGAGGAAATTCATAATTTTGCTCTATTTCAGCTTGAGTATGTTTTAGATTAAGGACTTCTTGAGTCTTTGCAACTTTTTCTACTTCCTTTTGAGCAAATAAATTATCTTCACTATTTCCATTAGAAAAATTACTATTAGTTACTTTTACATTATTAGAAGCCCTGTTATTTTTAAAGTTAGGAACTTCAATTGTATCATTATCACTCTTTTTGCTATCATTTAAATTAATAGTAATTTGCTCTTCAAGAGGCTCTGACTTTTCAATTGCCTTTTCCTTCTTCTCACGTTCTCTTTTTTCTTTAAGAGTTTGCTTACGAGAAAGCTCTGGAACAATTTCTGCATAGTTTTTTTCTCTTTGTTCTCTTTCTTTTTCTTTCTCAACTTTACGTATTTCATTATGTTTCTCTATTTTATCCATAGAGTTAGATATAGCCTCAGCAGGGTGTAATTCAAATATAAATACAATTAAAATTACGGAAATTCCGATACACGCAATAATAGAACCAGTAATTCCTAAAATATTTATTAATAAAATAGCAAGAGTTGCTCCAACGACTCCTCCTCCCATATCTTTGCTACCTAAAAAGTATGCATCTGAAAGAATCTCATTTCTTTCTTGTGAAATATCAAGATCACCTGTCGAAACTCTATAGCATGAGCATACACAATCAAAGAGTAAAAGAACAACTAAAAACATAAAAAGTTTTTTTCCATAGTTTCTGGTATTTCCCTCATGTGCAATTTCAATAGCAACAATAAATAATCCAATAGGAATAAAATACTTTATTACGCCAAGTACTCCTCCAAGTGCTGGGCTTAAATTCTTACCTAATGCTCCCTGTTTTGAATAAATTAATACTCCTAATAATATTGATAAAAAAATTAATGTTGTAACTATTATATTTAAATTACGTGTTTCCTTCTTTTTCTTTCTACCTCTTGGCATAATGCCCTCCTATGCTAATTTACATAAAACTGACAATTCTTCTTTTACCACTAAATTATATATTAATTGAATTTTATTTGCAACATTTCAGCAAATTATTGTGTTAATTTTGTTGCAGACTAATGTTTTGAAAATAAAAAGCTAGAAAGCATAATATTTAATAGACGAGTAAGACGCGCCTTCAGCGACCAACTGGAGCGCAAGCGAAAGGCGAAATTTTTGAACGTTCCTTAGAAAGTGCAAACAAAAATTATTTATAATTTTTGTTTGTCACATCTGTTGGAGTCGTTCAAAACAGCAAGTCTACGAGTCATTAAATATTATGCTTTATTGCTCTCTAAATTAATAAGCCATTAACCTATAACATCTAATTTATTTTTTTAATTCAACGTTAAGCAAACTCTAAAACTTTCTGATGCATTTGCTTGTCCGTTGCATGCATTATAATTAAATAGTCCTGCGCTTACTGAATCAGCAAAGGTTCCTCCTCTTACCATAAATGGCACATCATATTGCATAAAGAATGATGAGTTTGTATTCCATGAGGTACTTTGGTATCCATTCATAGATGTTTCAAAAATTGCATCTCCTCTTTTTAAAGAATTAGATTTATAGTTAAGGGTTCCATTTCTTTCTGTATAACTTTGTTCTTCATTAGTATTTGAATAAATTGTCTTGTATTTTGTATTGCTATTATCACTTAATAAATAACCTTCACCATTTTTTCCATATACCAAGTACTGGTTTGAGTTATTAATATATGCCGCAATATATTCAGACGCTCCACCTGATAAATCATAAACTCCATATACGTTTTGTGTGGTTGTTTGCGTTTTATTAGTATTATAAACTTCAGTTTCTATTGTGCTTCCGCCTGTTATATAGTCTTTTGAATTATTGTTTGATATTTTATACGAATTTGTGCCATATTTACTATAAGACAAATATGCTATTGCTCCCCATTCGCTATTTTTCATAAGATGGCTTTCAAGTGCTCTGTTAAAATAATATGAATTGTAATAAGCATCTCCAATGTCAATATTTCTTAAGCTTGTTTTACAAGGTTTACTTGCTAATTTTATACTATTTGATGTTGTTAAATTTGAATTTGTTAAGTCTGTTTCATTGCTCATTTCGTATTTTGCTACCCAAAATCCTGTTATATTACTTGACCATCCACCATTTCTGTAAGAATTTATTGAGTCGTTCATAAATGCAGGTTCAACAATATAATGGTTTCCAACTTCTTGCAAGCCAGATGAGTTATGTGCAATTCTTGTTAATGTATTTGAGTTATCTTCATTTATAACTAGAATACCTCTTGAATCGGAATATCCAATTTTATGTGTATATGTTGAATCTGAATAATATGTTATTTTATATGCAAACCTTGGTATCCATACAAAGTAATTTGAATTGCTATCAACTGCATTGGCCCATATTTTATTTGAATAATCATACCAAGTCTCATCGTCTGCAGCCGTTTTTTCAAATTTAAAAGAGCTATTATTATACTTAACGGGTGTTAGCTCATCTCCTATTGCTGGTTTTTCAGGCTCTGATATAATTTTGTTATTTTCATCAATGAAAACAATATCAATTTTTCCATAGCTCTTATTTAAAGTAACATTTGTGTCATCTATAATTGTTTCATTTGAAATTGCTTCTTCTTGAATGTCATTTTCAGCTACAATATTATCTTCCTGTTCTATTCTGTTAGTGTTTTTTGTACGTTGCTTTTCTCCATTTATAATTATCAAAATGATTGAAATAGCAACAAATGCAAAAATAATAATTACCGAAGCAGTAATTATTATTTTATTTGTCTTGTTCACTTGTTTATTGTCATTTTCGTTCATAAATAACATTCCTCCGTTTTCACTTATTTAAGCTCTTTTCTATTTTCTTCTATTTCCTTAAGTGTTTTTTCAAGTGTGTCAGAAAGGTTTGCTAAAATATTATCAGCATATTCTCTTGCTCCCTGTGTTATTTCGCGCGAGCTTTCATTAGCTTGTGATACAATCTGATTTTTTTGTTCATAAGCTTTTTTAGTTATTTCATGTTCATCAATCATAGAAATAATCTTTTTTTCGGCATCCTTTACAACTCCGTCTGCCTCTTTTTGTGCTTCATTCAAAATTCTTTCTCTTTCTTCTTTTACCCATTTTGCCTGTTTTAACTCATCAGGTAAGTTTTCTCTAATCTCGTGAATTATATCAATGACATCGCTTTCATTTATAATACATTTATCAGAAAAAGGTATTTTTTTTCCGTCTTTTATTGAGTCCTCTAATGTATCAAGCAAATTAAATATTTCCATTTTCGTTCTCCTCTATTTTTCTAATAAAAATTAAATTAGCTCTTCCGTACTTTCTCTCATCATATACTTTTATTTTATTTATATTCATCTCTTGTATTTCTTTCATATCTCTATTTCTTTGGTCTGTTTCAATTACGATAATCGCTTCATCTTTTAGTAAATTATTTTCAATAATGAGTTTCAAACTCTCTGCTGCTATATTAAGCATATAAGGCGGATCAATGAAAACTATGTCAAATTTAAAATTTTTATTTTTTAAATTTTTTATGCAACTTTTGTAATCATTATTATAGATTAATGCCTTTGTCTCAAGTTTAGTTTTCTCTAAATTTTGTCTTATAATTTTTGTGCATTCGTTATTACTATCACAAAAAACAGCAAACTCTGCATTCCTGCTTAAAGCTTCAATTCCAAGTGCTCCAGAGCCTGCAAAAAGGTCTAGGATATTTGATCTAGGAACTTTACTTTGAATTATATTAAATAATGATTCCTTAACTCTATCAAGAGTTGGCCTTGTTGAATTGTTTTCAATTGTTTGAATTTTCGTGCCTCTAGCTTTTCCACTAATTACTCTCATAATTTTATTTTACCTATATTTTTCCTATTGTCAATAATAATAATAAAATTGTAATATTTCCTTAACAAGGATGTAACACATATTTTAGCACGTTTTTCAGGAAAAATAAAGAATTTAAGCCTTTTTTTAGCAAAAGACTGTTATTTTTGTTACAAAAATGTAAAAAGGAAGATGGTTACTCATCTTCCTCGTTTCTATTTATATCTTTTAACAATTCAAGTTGTGAAATCAATAGTGATTCCATCTTTGCTTTGTATACATCAAATTGCTGTTTTATTCCATCAAACTCTTTTTGCTTATCAGCAATTTGTTGTTCTATCCCCATAGTCATTTCCTTTGACTTATTTTCAGCCTCTCTTATAATTTGTTCAGATTCCTTTTTTGCAGCTTCTCTAACATCGTCAGCTGCAGTTTGAGCCATTAATAAAGTATTTTGTAATGTACTTTCAATTTGAGTATAATGCTCAAGTTTGCTTTTCAAATCATCGATTATTCTTTGACTTTCATTCGATTTTTTGTATAAAGTTTCATAATCCTTCATCAAATCATCTAAAAAATCATCAACTTCTTCTGGATCATAACCATTTAATGCTTTTTTTGAGAATTTTTTGTTTTCAATATCTAGTGGCGTAATCATGTTCGCCCTCCTTAATTAGTCATTATTCTTTAGCCAAGAAACAGGTAATTTGCTCTTTGCCTCATCTTTTGTTTCAGAAGTGATATCATAATTATATGGAGCTATTAAGAATATTGAATTTGAAATCTTTTGCATATATCCATCTAGAACATGTGCAGCCCCACTAATAACATCAATGATTCTTCTTGCTTCATCTTTGTTTACGTATTCAAGGTTAATTATTATAGCCTTTTTCTCTCTTAATAAATCACATATCTCTTCTGCATTCTCAAATTTGGTTGGTTGCATAATAACAACCTTAACAGGTTGAACAGTATTTTTTGTGGATTTTCTACTACCAAATAGTCCCTTGCTTTCTTCATCTTCGTATTCAGGATCTTCTATATAACCATCTCCATAGTCAGTATCCTCTGTATCATCTCCTTGGTTCATATTGAACATATTCCATAACTTATTAACAACGTTTGACATTTTTTTATAATAACCTCCTAATTCTCATTTGTAAAAACCTATATAAAGTATCTTACTTTTTTGTTTTATTGTCAATGTTTTTTTCGAGATGTCATTTTAATTTAAACATTTCGTAACATTATTGTAACATTATTTTGTCGAATTTATTTGATTTTCTGTCGGTTTTAGTAATATTTCGTCATATAAAACTATTGAAGTTTTAACGTTTTTATCGATTGTCAATTCCTTTATTTCAGACGAACTATAGTTTGTAACAATTGAATAATCATCTGTTTGCTTTTTTATTTTTATAAGTACTTTTTCCAAATATCCATTTTTGGTCCTTATAACATAATTTAAATCATTTTGTGTTATTATGGCAGAATTTGGTATTTTATATCCTGATGCATTCCACCATATTATGTCAAATGATGTCTTTCTGTATTGTAAAAGTTCATCTATCCCCTCGTGAAAGTTTAAAAATAACGTTACAGAGCCATCATCCTCATTAATTATGTAGCTAATTTTTGCCTCTACTTTTTTTGTACTAGGTAATACTATAGTTACTTTTCTTCCAACTTTAGCACTTTTAGCTTCATCGGTTTTTGAATTTATTGCAATATAGCAATCATAACTATTTACAATTTTTCCTTCTTCATTACTTTCTGTAATTATTTGTCCTGATTTTATATTTAGTCCATTCAAAAAATTAATATTATATTTTGAAAAATCTGTAATAGTCAGTTTTTCCTCAAAGCCATCTACTCTATAAGATACTAGTCCACTTTCAGGTGCAGAAATATATTCAGCATTTTTAGTTAACTGGTTCTCGTATTCTGCTCTTTCGTTTACAAGTTCTTTAAGTTTTGAGCCACTTGGACTTAATTCTCCTGCAATTTGTGCCTTCTTTTTCAAATTTTCTATGAGTGTGTTTTTGCTTCTAGCAATTTTTTGAATACTATTTAAGTCATTAACTTTGCTAAGTTCTTCTTCAATATTTACATTTAAAAGTTTTATATCTGCAGATGTTAAATTTTCAGTATTATCTTGCATAAGTCCTTCTATCTGTTTGTCAATATCTGCAATCTTATTTTTTAGTTCATCTTCTCCGTTTAAATAATATCTGAAAATTTTTTCATTTTTTGCAGCTTTTTGTCCCTCATCAATAATTTTTTCCATTCCATTTTTGTAATTATCTCCAGTTACAACAGTTTCATCTCTAATAATATACCCAATGTCGTTTTCCTCTTTTGAGATCGTACCATTTTTTACCGCAAAACTATCTGTTGGATTCTTAATAAGTACAAATACCGATCTAAAAACAGCTATGCATACAGTTAAAGCAATTATTATTAAAAAAAATCTAAATAGTATTAATTTAATTTTATGAGTTTTTTTGCTTTTGTTGTTCTTCACCTAAATCCTCCAAAATAATTTGTTCATTATTGTTGTTTTCTCCATCTAGCCAGATCGCATTTTTATATCTTTTAAACCAAGTTATTTGTCTTTTTGCATATCTTCTGCTTTCCTGTTTTATCTTTTCAATCATTTCTTCTTTAGTTAGTTTACCATCAAGATATTCTTTTACTTCCTTGTATCCAAGTCCCTGAAAAGATGTTGGAAATTCATTATATTTTTTTAATAAATTTTGCACCTCTTCAATTAGTCCATTTTGAATCATTAAGTCAACTCTTAAGTTAATTCTCTCATAAAGCTTTTCTCTATCCCAGTTTAAAACAAAAATTTTATAATTGTATTTGTTTTCTTTCATTGATTCCTTTTCTAATTCTGTTTTTGTTTTTCCTGTGGAATGATAAAGTTCAATAATTCTCATTATTCTTTTTTTGTCATTTGGGCTGATTTTGTCTGTAGCAGTCTCATCTATATTTTTCGCCATTTCATAAAGCTCAGAAATGTCCTTTTTTTCTAGCTCTTTTCTGTATTTTAAGTCAGTTTCCCCTTCTGAATTAAAATCAATATTATAAACAAGAGAGTTAATATAAAGTCCTGTTCCCCCAACAATTATTGGTACTTTTTTATTTTTTATGATTGTTTCAATTGCACTCGTTGCATGCTTTTTAAAATCAGCCACACTATATCTTTCATTAGGCATAACAAAATCAATTAAATAATGTTTGCACAATTGTTGTTCTTCTTTAGTTGGCTTTGCAGTTCCAATGTTCATCTCTTTGTATATTTGCATCGAATCTGCTGAAACAATTTCTCCATTAATTTTATTTGCTACTTTTATTCCAAGTGTAGTTTTTCCCGATGCCGTAGGTCCGCAAATTACAATTACATTATCTTTATTCTCCATTTTTCACACTACTTTTATTCTAATTATTATTTTTTCATATTTAAAATTCCATTTTCTATGTTCTTTATATATATGCATTCTATTATTATTATAATTATTGTAACAACAAGCCAAATTCCAATTCTTTTTTGAAAAGAATCTTTATTCTTTTTACTTTTTTCTTCTTTAGAATTAGCTAAAATTTTTGCAAAAGGTGCAGAAATTATTATCATATTCATCCCTTGAAATAAGAATAAAATCATATTTTGGGACGTACTAGAAACTGCAGCATCAATGCCAATAGTTGCTATGTTAAAAATTATTTTTTCAATAATTAATAGTACTATTTCTTGTACTACTAAATATGTTACTATATTATTGTTTTCTCTTCCCTTTAGCATTTTTATGTTAAGAACTATTGCAAAAATATTTATTGCAATAATTGAAACAATTAAAATTGTTCTCATATTAGCTCCTTTGTGTGTATTTTTATGGTCTTTTATTTTCTCTCATGTATGTATTTATATAGCTTTTATTAACTCATTTTTCTGTGTATTTTTATATTATTGTCTTCTTGAAAATTTCTTTTCAATATCAGTTTTAGACATTTTTATTACTGTTGGTCTTCCGTGTGGGCAGCTAAATGGATTAGGTAGTTTTAATAATTGGTTCATTAAACTATCAACTTCCTCTTTAGTTAATGCCATATTTGCTTTAACTGCTGCTTTGCAAGCAACTGTTGCAAGAAATTTATCTTCTCTTTCCTGTTTTGCAGTTCTCGCAACTGTATCAATTTCGTCCAATGTTTCAAGAAAAATTTCTTTTGTGTCAAAGTCAAGACAAAATTCAGGAACTCCTGTTAGCTTAACAGTATTATCACCAAATTCATCTACTATAAATCCGGCCTTGTTGAATAATTCCTTGTTATCTCTAAATATTCCCATCTCTTTGTTACTTAATTCTATTACATCTGGCAAAAGCATCAGCTGGGAATCTTTCTCTCCATTATTATAATAATTAGCTTTTACCTTTTCATACATTATTCTTTCGTGTGCAGCATGTTGGTCAAGTATATATAGTTCATCATTGATTGTTAATATAATATATGTTTTAAATGCTATTCCTACAAAATTATATGGAGGTTTTTTTTGTCCCTCTTTTCCTTCAAAAAGTGAAATTTCATTATCCGTAATAGGCTCTGTTTCATATTTTTCTTCTTCTTGGGCTAGTTTGTCTTTATATTCTGCTTGTGCTTCTGAAATATCTCTGCCAAAAATTTTCTTATATTTCTCTTCAAATGTTAGTTCTTTTTCATTATTTTGTATGTCTGTTTGAGGAGTCTTACTAATTATTGTATCATCACTTACTTTGCTGTCCGAAAATCTTTCGCTAGCAGGCTCATTAGTTATTTTTAAATTGGCTAATTTTGGATTTAATTCATCTGCGTTTGTCGTTGCCTCTGTATCTAATCCCTCTTTGTTTTTAATTGCTACATTAAATGAGTCTACATTCGTTTCTGCATTGTTGCTCATTTTTTTATCAAATGTTTCAGCATTTGATTTTTCTTTGTTCGTTATATTTTTTATTGAGGATTCTTCACTTAGCTTTCCATTTTGTTCTAAGGTTTCATCTATGTCAGTTGCACTTTTTAAGTCTGTTAAATCAGTGCTTGTTCCTCCCTCTCTCTTAATTACTTTGTCAAGTAGCTCATTAACCTCTTTTGTTGTATCCTCTCTCGATTTAGCATCTTTACTATCATCAAAAATTTCAGCCATTTTAGTATTTATTTTGTTTATTAGTTCGTCAGTTTCACTTATTGGATTTGCATCAACATTCTTCCCACTTGGCACATTTAAATCCACACTTTTTGCACCATTTGTGTATAAATCTTTAATATTAGAGTTGATATTTATTGAATCTACTGCTTTTGCTTTGCTATCTACCCTATTAGTCAAATTTTGTGAAGTTACATCGATATTCTTATTTATATTCCAAGCTTCTACTCTATCTTTATTTTTTACTATTTTCCCAATCTCATTTTGATTAACATCATTGTAGTCTTTTACAGGGTCAGAAATTAAATCACTTTTTAAAAGTGTTTCTTTTATTGCGTGATAAATTGCTTTAAAGACCTTTGACTCTTCCTGAAATCTAACTTCTAGTTTTGTTGGATGTACATTTACGTCAACTTTACTTGGATCCATATCAATATTTAATATTAAAAAACCGTGTTTTCCTACTGTAACTAATCCTTTAAACCCTTGCTCTGCAGCACTTGTTAAAGTTGCATCTTTAATAAATCTCTTATTTACAAAAAACAATTGGTTTGATCTATTTGAGCGTGAAATAATTGGCTTTCCAATTACACCAGTTATATGATAATCTTCATACGTATAATCTACTGGTAAAATATTATCATATACTTCCTTTCCATATATTGCATAAACAACATCCTCAAGCTTACCACTTCCATTAGTTTGAATAACTGTTTTTCCAGTATTAACCAATTTTATAGCAACATCTGGGTTGGCAAGTGCAATTCTTGTAATAGTATCCTCGATATAACCAGATTCTGTAAAATCTTTTTTTAAAAATTTATACCTTACAGGAGTATTGTAAAATAGCTCTTTAACAGTTATGGAGGTTCCATTTTTAGCACCGCTTTCGTGTTTATCTGTAATATCTCCGCCTTCAGCATACACAACATATCCTATATCAGAATCTGGCGTTTTTGAAACTAGCTCAACTTTAGCAATAGCTGCAATACTAGCCAATGCCTCACCTCTAAAGCCCATTGATTTTACGTTATCAAGGTCTTTAGCTTGTCTTATTTTGCTAGTTGCATGTCTTTCAAAAGCAATTTCCATATCATCAGGCAATATTCCGCTTCCATCATCTGTAACTTTTATGTAAGAAATTCCACCATTTTTTATTTCAACTGTAATATTTTTAGCTTTTGCATCTATTGAGTTTTCAACAAGCTCTTTTACAACAGATGCTGGCCTTTCAATAACTTCACCAGCCGCAATTTGATTGATTGTTAAATCATCTAATAGTACAATTTTTCCCATATTTTCTCCTTTATTTATAACCATTCAGCTTGAATTATATCATTATTGAGAAAAATTGTATAGTGTATTTAAAAATTTTTTTATTTAAAGGCTTTGAATTGTTACTATTTACAGTTTAGTATAATAGTTAAATAATATTTACTTTCTAAATATTAATCATAATGAGCTGTATGAGTAATATGAACCTTTGATTTTTAATTACATATTATATTTTGTATAATTTTAAATTTACTAGTTATAATAAAAATACATTATAATGTGTAGGAGGAATTTTGAATTCTTTTAGTATAAACATTTCTGATAATGATACTGCAAATTTTCTTAAAGATTATTTAAATGATACTTTGAAGGATAATTTCAGTGTTTCTTTAGATATGGACGGCGAAAATTTTATTATTAATGTTTTATTCTTAAATAATGATAAAAAAGTAATTGATAATTTTGTTTACTATTTTTCTAATTTTATAATTGATAATTATGAGAAAAATATAGTTGACTTTATATTTGACGATGAATATTTTTATTTTAGTGAGAATGATAGAAAATATATTTATAATATTTATCTTGAATTTAAGAATCTTTCATTTGAAAATGAGTGCTTATCTTGTGTTGAAAAAAATTTAAAGTTTTATTTATATAATAAAAGGTGCATTGATTTAGATGGATTTATCTATTTTGGCATTTATAGTTATACTAAAAAAATAAAAAGTAAGTTAAGTGAATCTATTAATAGTTTTGTTGTTGAAAAAGAATATGAAAAATTTATAAATCTGCTAAAAAATTATATAGAAAGTTCTGATAGTAAAATGTATAGAATTCATCTTATTTACTTAAATTCAAATGCAAGCTTGCTTGATGATAATGGAAATGAAATAAAGTTAGAAAGTATTTCAGATAATGTTATTTTATCTGATTTTGATTTTTCTAAAAATGATTATGTTCTTAATACTTTAATAACGCTTTCACCAAGACAGATTGTGTTGCATTTACTCTCTCCAGAGGATAATTTTATTGATGCAGTAATGCAAATTTTTACAAACAGAGTTAAGATTTGTAAAAATTGTAAATATTGCAAAAAATTTCATGATGATATATAATGTGAAAAATTTTAAGAAGGGAGTTAATGGTTTTAATAATAGTCGTTAGTTTTATTAATATCATTAAAGTAAAAAAATGATTGCATTAGTTACAGGAGCTTCTTCTGGTATTGGAAAAGATATAGCTATTGAGCTTGCAAAGAAAAAATATGATGTAATTTTAGTTGCAAGAAGTGAAGAAAAATTAATTAATTTAAAAGATTTTATTGAAAAAAATTATAATGTAAAAGCCTATGTTAAAAAATGTGATTTGGTTATTAAAGAAAATTGTATAAATTTGCATGATGAAGTCTTTAGTGAATTTGGCTGCATTGATATTTTAGTTAACAATGCAGGTTTTGGTACTTGTGGTTATTTTACAGACACAAGTCTTGATAAAGAATTGAATATGATTAATACTAATATTTCTGCTCTTCATATTTTAATGAAATTGTTTTTAAAAGATATGGTATCAGTTAACAAAGGTCGTATTTTAAATGTTGCATCAATTGCAGGATTTATGCCAGGTCCTTTAATGGCAACATATTATTCTACTAAAGCTTATGTAGTAAGGCTTTCACAGAGTGTGAAGCAAGAATTAATAATGAAACACTCAAAAGTAAAAATAAATTGTTTGTGTCCTGGACCAGTTAATACAAATTTTGATAGAGTTGCTGATGTTAAATTTACAATTGCTGGACAGAGTAGCAAATGGGTTGCTAAGGTTGCAGTATGGAAATTACTTAACAATTGGATGTGTCTAATTTTTACAAGTATTCCAATATTTTTATATAGAGTTATAGTAAAAATATTGCCTGATCAACTTTCAGCTTTTATAAACTTCTTTATGCAAAGAAGAAAGATACAATAAAAAATGAACCAATTTTATTGGTTCATTTTTTATATAATTATATTAATTTCAAAATTACAGTTTCTGCTCCGTCTCCTCTACGTTGACCTAATTTTATAATTTGTGTATATCCTCCAACTCTTGAAGCATATCTTGGAGCAATTTCATTAAATAATTTATTAGTTAAATCAATGTTACTTCCATCTTCATCTTTAACTTTATTTAATTTTGTCATCATTTTTCTTCTAGCGTTAAGTCTTGAAGGTTTATCTTTTTGTCTTTTTTCTGTTTTTGTTTCTTTTACAACCTTTAAAAACTCTTTGCCATTTTTGCTTTTTACAAGCTCTGTTTCTTTATTGCCTTTGCTATCTAATTTTGCTTTAACAACTTTTGCATCAACTTCTTCAAAATTGTTTTGCTCTTTGATTGCAAGTGCTATTAGACTATCAGCTATAGCTTTTACTTCTTTAGCTCTTGCTTCAGTTGTTTCAATTTTTTCATGCCAAATTAAATCTGTAGTTAAAGTTTTTAAAATAGACATACGTGCATCTGTTGGTCTTCCTAATTTTCTATTACTTGACATTTTATATTCCTTTCTAAGGTTAATCCTTTATATTTGTTTTTCGTAATGAAAAATTCAAACTGTGTATTGTTTTTGTTAATCTTTTATTATTCTTCATCTTCCTTTAGATCGAAACCAAGTTCGTGTAATTTTTCAATTACTTCGTCTAATGATTTCTTTCCTAAATTTTTAACTTTCATCATATCTGCTTGTGTTTTATTTGTTAAATCTCCAACAGTTGCAATTCCAGATCTCTTTAGGCAATTAAATGATCTTACAGAAAGCTCAAGATTTTCAATTGGTTCTTCTAGAATCTTTTCTCTTGAATCTTCTTCTTTCTCAACCATTACCTTCATATCTTTTGCAACATCAGATAAATTAACAAATAATTGCAAATGTTCTGATAAAACCTTTGCTGCTAAGCTTAAAGCTTCATAAGGTTCTAAGCTTCCATCTGTCCATACTTCAATTGTAAGCTTGTCATAATCAACCATTTGACCAACTCTAGTATTTTCTACACTATAATTTACCTTTTTTACAGGTGTATAAATTGAGTCAATTGGAATTACACCAATAGGTTGATTTTTTGTTTTGTTTTTTTCTGCTGTATTATATCCTCTTCCCATATCTGCAATCATTTCAATATGCAATGTTCCACCTTTTGAAACTGTTGCAATATGTAAATCGGGATTTAAAATTTCTACTGTTCCATCTGTAATGATATCTCCAGCCTTTACTTCGCCTTCGCCTTTAAAATCAATTCTAATTTTCTTTTCTTCATTTTTATCAAGCTTTAGCCTTACCATCTTAAGGTTTAAAATTATCTCAGGAACATCTTCTACAACATTTGGAATAGTTGTAAATTCATGTTCTGCACCATCAATTTTTACACTCTTAATAGCGCTGCCTGGTAATGAAGAAAGTAAAATTCTTCTTAAAGAATTTCCTATAGTAATTCCATATCCTCTTTCCAAAGGTTCACATACAAATTTACCATAGTTTGTAGCTTTATCAATTTTAAGGCATTTGATATTTGGCTTTTCAAATTCTATCATTTTTCCCTCCTAAAATAATATGAGTTTATCTCATCAAAAATTTATAAAACATTATTTAGAATATAATTCAACAATTAAGTGCTCTTCAACTGGTAAATCAATATCTTCTCTTTGTGCAAGTCTTACAACTTTTCCACTTAATTTATCCGCATCTTTTTCTAACCATGCTGGAACAGGTCTTGCCTTATTTTCTTCTACAGCTTGTTTAATTGTTCCATTGTCTTTCTTTATTTCTCTAACAGAAATAACGTCTCCTGCCTTTACTAAGTATGATGGAATATTAACTTTCTTTCCGTTAACATCAAATGCTGCGTGTGTTACAAGCATTCTAGCTTGTGTTCTTGAACTTGCAAATCCTAATCTATATACAACATTGTCTAATCTGCTTTCTAGTAATGTTAATAATTCATCACCAGTTTTTTCCTTAGAATTTGCTGCCATTTCAAAATATTTTCTAAATTGTTTTTCTCCAACACCATAGTATGATTTTGTTTTTTGTTTTTCTCTTAATTGTGTGCCATATTCAGAAAGCTTTGC
>CACXCH010000061.1 GCA_902766085.1 uncultured Eubacteriales bacterium | reverse complement strand
TTGCAACTAAACGTCAAATTTTCAAGCGAAAAAGATTTAAAAAGTTTTCAAGACTTTCTTTATAAAAAGTCAAAACAAAATATGGCATTTACTGGGTTAATTGAAGCTATATCAAACGAGCAAACAATTACTACAGCAATTCACAACATTAAAAGCAATACAGGTAGTAAAACAAGTGGTGTAGATAAAGCTAAAATTGATAAATACTTACAAATGCCAAAACAAGATTTAATGGAATTAGTTAAAAAGAACATTGAAAATTACAAACCTAAACCAGTCAAGAGAATATACATTAAAAAGCGTAACGGAAAATTAAGACCACTGGGCATTCCAACAATAATAGACAGAATAATTCAAGAATGTATAAGACTTATAATAGAACCAATATGTGAAGCAAGATTTTACCCACATAGTTATGGATTTAGACCTTATAGGGCTCAAAAACACGCAATTAGAGATATAACAAATATTATTACAGCTTCTTGTAAGTCAGAACAACAACCAGTTTTTGCAGTTGAGGGCGATATTAAGGGGTGTTTTGATAACATAAACCATAGAATATTATTAGGTAAATTGTGGAATATCGGAATACACGATAAAAGACTTTTAAAAATTATAAGTTTAATGCTAAAAGTCGGCTATATGGAAAAACAAGAATTATTTAAAAATGAAGTTGGAACAAGTCAAGGAAGTATTTTATCCCCATTATTAGCAAATGTATATTTGAATGATTTTGATTGGTATATTGGCAGGAAATACTATGAGCCAGTTCAAACATTAAAAAGAATTGATAATGAAAGAAGAAAACTAAGGTGGAATGGAGTTATACCAAAGTTCAACATACGTTTTGCAGATGACTGGGTGATATTAACATCAACAGAAAATGAAGCTATTAGACTAAAAGAAGAATTAACAGATTATTTTAAATATAAACTAAAACTTGAATTGTCCGAAGAAAAGACTAAAATTACAGACCTTAGAAAAGACGGAATAAAATTTTTAGGATATGTTATCAAAGCAGAAAAACCAAGACGAACACCAACAGACAAAACAGCTAAACAATTTCTTGTAGGTAAACCTAGACCAGATATGGAAAGAGTTACAGAAAAGATTAAAAATATATGTGAAACCATAAGAACTATAAAAGGTTGTCCGTCAGAGGAAACAAAAGCTTTAATTATAATGAAAGTTAATTCTAAAATTCTAGGACTAGCTGAATATTTAAAATTTGGTATAAGTTCAAAAGCATTTCACGCAATAGACAGACGTGTAAATAATAGTTGTTTATCAGTATGGAAAAGGGAATATCCCAATGCTTATAATCAAATGCAAATACCCTTAAAAGATTTGAGCAACTTGAAAGAAAGGCACGAGGGACATAAGAGCCAAACATTTGCAATTAAGATAAATGATAAATGGATAGGCATAACTATGGCATTCTTAACTCATATAAAATATGAAGTAAAACCATATAATCAGAAAATGACACCATACACAGCAGAGGGAAGAAGAATTTACGTTAATTACAGAAATAAACACAAACCATTACCTAAAGATAGACCGACAATATTTACAGAAAATGATATTACTCAAACTAATGGTATATATAATTTTGAATATTATATGAATAGAGAATATGCTTATAATAGAGATAAAGGGAAATGCAAATGCTGTAGTAAAATTCTGATGTACAATTCTAAAACTTGTCATCACATCAATAATAATTTGCCAATAGACAAAATCAATAAGGTATCAAACTTAGTCTGGGTATGTAATGATTGCTACAATGCAATACATACAGGACTAATTCCAACAAATTTAGAAACAAAAACAATAAATAAAATTATAAAATATCAAAAAAAAAAAAAATTAAATGTAAAATCTGTAAGTAGCAACTAATTCGTGAGATTAGTTGTTTATCGAAAATCGAAAGAGATGAGTAGGTTAATTTGATGGAACGCCGTGTGCAATGAAAGTTGCACGCACGGTGTGAAGTGGGGGAAAAGTCGGAGATTATATCAAAGGCTTACCTATCACTATTATTTTTATATACAAAAATGAGAAATGTTGGAGGAATAGCACAAACTGAAGCACAAAAGTCTAGTGATTTATTTATGAAATGTAGATATTTAGATGAAATTACTGGAGGAAAAGGAGTTATATTTGCAACTGGTACTCCAGTATCTAATTCAATGGTAGAACTATATACTATGCAAAGATATTTACAATATGGAGAACTTCAAAAAAGACATCTTCAGCAATTTGATGCTTGGGCTTCTACTTTTGGAGAAACAACTAC
>CACXCH010000060.1 GCA_902766085.1 uncultured Eubacteriales bacterium | reverse complement strand
TTGAACGCCTCCACTTGATGTGACAAACAAAAATTATAAATAATTTTTGTTTGCACTTTCTAAGGAACGTTCAAAAATTTCGCCCTACGTTTCACTCCGGTTGGTCGCTGAAGGCGCGCCTTACTCGTCTATTAAATATTATGCTTTGCAGCCATTCTAAATTTATAAACCATTAACCAGTAACCTACATCTAATAAAAAATCTCAAAAACTATTTACAAACTTCCTATAAAATTATAAAATATAGCTATATTATTTAGGAGAGGAAAAACGTGAAAAAAATATTATTTGCAGCATATTCACTCGATTATGGAGGAATTGAAACAGCTCTTGTTACACTTTTAAAATATTTGTCTAATGACTATGACATAACTCTAGTTCTTGAGAAAAAGCAAGGAGTATTTTTAAATGACTTACCTAAAAATGTTAATGTAATTACTTATACACCATCTATAAACAAAAACAAATTAATACGAAAGTTTTTAAATTTTATAAAGCAAATTCGTTTTAAACTAAAATACAAAAACAAATTTGATTTTGCGGCGAGCTATGCTACATATAGCTTTCCTTGTTCATTTGTTGCAAGGAATGCTTCAAAAAATTCGTGTTTATGGATTCATAATGATTATTTAAATTTTTATGATAATGATGTGGTAAAATATAAAGAATTTTTTAAGGACTTAAATATTGATAAATTTAAGAAAATAGTTTTTGTTTCAAAATATGATAGGCAGTATTTTAATGCAGAGTTTCCATACTTGATGGATAGAACATTTACTTGCAATAATTTAATCGACTATGAGAAGATCATTAGTAAATCTAATGAAAAGGTAGATGACTTTAAAAAAAATGATGTGCCAACCTTTATCAATATTGGTAGGCACGATGAAAAACAGAAAAAGATTTCTAGAATTATTAATGCTACCAGGAAGCTTAATAAAAAGGGTTATAAATTTAGAGTTATTTTTGTAGGTAAGGGAAGTGCAACGAAGAAGTATTATAGTGAATGCAGGGATTTAAAAAATGTTCAATTCCTTGGAGCAAAGAAAAATCCATACCCATATTTGAAAAATAGTGATTGTTTTGTATTGTCTTCACAGTTTGAGGGATATCCTGTTGTACTTGTTGAAGCAATGGTTTTAAACAAACCTATAATAACAACAAATGTTTCTGATGTTAAGGATGACATTGATAATAAATATGGAATAGTGGTGGATAATTCTGAAAAAGGAGTTTATGAGGGAATGAAAAAATTCTTAGACAATGGTATTAAAACTAAGAAATTTTCAGCAGAGGACTATAATAAAGAAATAGTTGAGAAAATAAATAAAATTATTAATAAATGAAAAAATACAGAGAAAAATGGAGAATGATATGGTAAGTTTTATTATACCGGCGTACAATTCATCTAAAACAATTAAAAAAACACTGGACTCAATATTAAATCAAGCTCATAGTGATTTGGAATATGAAATAATAGTTGTAGATGATGGCTCAACTGATAACTTGAGAGATGTTCTAAAGGAATATTCACCTAGTGAATTAAAATACATTAACTATTATCATAAGGATAATGGAGGACTTTCATCGGCAAGGAATTTTGGATTCAAAAAATCGCATGGTGATTACATAATATTTGTAGATAGTGATGACTATGTTTCAAAAAAACTTTTAAAAGATATTCAAACTTATATAAAAAAGGGATATGACTTAATAAAATGGAACCCTGCAATAGTCAATATGCAGGAAGAACAAATTACAGATGTCGAGATAGATGAATTACAAGAAGGAACTGGTGAAGATTGTTTTAATCAATTGTATGGAACAGATAAGCTTATGGTTTGTGTATGGAATTATGCAATAAAAAGGAATCTTGTACCTGAATTTCCAGAGGGGATGTATCACGAAGACTATGCTACAATGCCATTTGTAATTTTAAATGCAAAAAAAATGATAGTTACAAATAAAATAGAATATTATTATGTTCAAAGTGAAAAAAGCATTACTAGAGGAAATGACAAAAGAAAGCTAAAAAAGAGATTAAAAGATATTTTAAAACATTTTGACAACATAGTAAAAAATGCAGATGAATTAAACGTATCAAGCTATACAAAAGAGAATTTAAAAATATTTGCTACTAATGCTCTTATTGTTAATGTAAATGAATTAAGTGGGGAAACAAAAAAACATTTTATTAAGGAACTAAAGAAAAGAAATATTGCTCAATATTTAAAGCCAAGAACTTTTAAGCAACTTTTGAGAAAAATTATTATAAAAATTGTTTATTAGAAAGAGGTTAAAATGACCAGAACAAAGATTAAGGTAAGCATTATAGTTCCTATGTATAATACAGAAAAGGAAATTGCGAGATGCTTAGAAACTTTAGCAAATCAAACTTTAAAAGACATAGAGATAATTGTTGTAAATGATGGCTCAACAGATAACTCTAAAAATATTGTTTTTGATTATATGAAAAAATATTCAAACATTGTTTATTTAGAGAAAAAGAACGGAGGACTATCAGATGCGAGAAACTATGGTATGAAATTTGCAAAAGGAGAATACATAGCATTTGTTGATTCTGATGACTTTGTTGATTATACTATGTACGAAAAGATGTATAATGTTGCAAAAGAAAAAAACGCTGATTATGTTGAATGTGATTTTTACTGGTCATACCATTTAGCAAAAAATAAATGGAAAAATAAAGTAGATAAGGGCTATAGATATAAGGACAAGAAGGAAATGATGGCTTTTGGACGAGTTGTTGCTTGGAATAAATTAATAAAAAGAAGCATCATTAAAGAGAACTTTCCTGTTGGACTATTATATGAGGACATTGAATTTTTCTACAAATTAATTCCTGAAATTAAAAAATTTGCATTTGTTGAAGAGCCATTATATTTCTATGTTCAAAGGGATAACTCTTTAGTTAATAAGCAAACATTTAAAACAGGTCAAATATTCAATATTTTTAATGATTGTTTTGATTATTACAAAAAAAATAATTTATTTGACGAATATAAAGAAGAATTAGAATATAGCTACACAAGAATTTTACTTTGTAGCTCATTGAAAAGAATTTCTAAAATATACGATAATGTAGCAAAAGAAAAATTATTTTATGAAACATGGCAAAACTTAAATACTAAATTTCCAGAATGGAAAAAGAATAAATACTTGAAAAATAGATCACTAAAAAATTTATATATGAGATCAGTAAATAGCAAGACATATAAATTATATTGCAAGATTATAGGGTAACAAATGTGTTAAAAAATAAACGATGCTTTTTAAAAAGAATATACTGATTTTAACAAATTTTTAGAGCAATTTTAAACAAAGTTTTGCATATTTTCGAAATAGATGTAACAAAAAAAGTGAAACTATAATGTACTAAAATAAACAATACTCTGATTCGAATAGTCGAATTTTTGGTTTATTTTCAAACATAATGTAACAAGAAAAACTTTACATTAATATAAAGAGGATATTTATGAAAAAAATTATCTTTGGAATTACAAGTTTGCAAATTGGTGGAGCTGAAAGGGTTCTTATTGATTTAGTTAACAAACTTTGTGATAAATTTGATATAACAATTTTTACTATTTATGATAATGGTAAATTAAAAAGCCAAGTTAACAAAAAAGTTAAAATTATAAGTATGTATGACAAGAGCTTTGATGACTATAGTAGATTAAAAAAAATAAAAATATCTTTAAAATTATTTTTTTACGACAAACCACCAATTGGGTATGATACTTATGTATCTTTCTTAGAAGGGCCAATCACAAGATTGTTTTCAAAAGAAAAGAAGCATAAAAAAATAGCATGGATTCATAATGATATTTCAAGAGTGTTTGGAAGCGGAATTAAATCAAAACTAAAAAGGAATCTTGATAAAAGAGTATATGGAAAATATAATGAAATTATTTTTGTAAGCAAAGAGAATCAAGATGATTTTAATAATTTATATGGAAGTAATTTTAATGAAGATATAATTAATAATTATATTGACTATGAAAGAATTATAAAAAAATCAGAAGAAAAGATCCCGGATTTTATGGTAAAAAAAGATATACCTGTGTTTATAACAGCATGTAGATTAACAGAGCAAAAAGCCCTTGACAGATTTATAAGAGTCCATAAAAGGCTTGAGGGTGAAGGCTTAAGAAGCCAAGTATTTGTACTAGGAGAAGGTGAACTAAAAGAAAAGCTTCAAAATGAAATAGATGAGTGCAAAGTAAACGATAGTTTTATACTGTTAGGAGCAAAAACAAATCCTTATCCATATATAAAACAAGCAGATTATTTTTGCTTATTCTCATATTATGAGGGATACGGAATGGCTATAGAAGAAGCAAAAATTTTAAATAGAAGAATTTTAATTACAGATACAGCAGCTAAGGAATGCATTGAAGACTATAACAAAGCACAAGTTTTTGAAAATTCAGAAGATGGAATTTATGAGGGACTAAAACAAGTTATACTTAAGAAAAAAACAGAAAAAGATTTTAGCGACCAAAAAAACTGGCAAGAATATTATGAGCAAATACTAGAAAAAGTAATATCTATAATAGAATAAAATGCTATTTAACTACGCGTTGTATAGTATGCTTGATGAAAATATGCCGGACAATTTATCAAAAACAATACAAACACAAATCAAATGGGGGATAATATTTCAAAATGAAGATTTCAATACTTACAGCTACTTATAATAGGGAAAATGAAATAGAAAAATTATATAATAGTTTAATAATAAACAACAATTCAGAAATTGATTTCGAATGGCTTATTATGGATGATGGCTCAACAGACAATACCAAAACGAAGATAAAAAACTTTATTGAACAAAAAATAATTGACATAAAATATTTTTACCAAGAAAACCAAGGAAAGATGAGTGCAATAAATAAGCTTATGGAAAACGTAACAGGGGACATTTGCCTAACTTGTGATTCCGATGATTATTTTTCCATTGGAGCATTTGACATTATAAAAAAATACTCAAGTAGGCTTCTAGAAGATGAAACTGTTTATGCTCTTGCTTTTTTAAAGAGTGATGCAGATGGAAAAATAAGTGGGAATGAATTTCCAGAGGACTTACATAGAACAGATGAATTTACAATGTATTTTAGGGAAAAAATGGATGGAGAAAAAATACTGGTCTTTGACTCGAAAATCAGAAAACAATTCAAACACGAAATTGAAGATGGAGAAAAGTTTGTTACAGAAGCAAGAATGTACCACAAAATGGATGAAAAATATGATGTTATAGGAATTAACAAAGTAATTGAAATTGGAGATTATAAAGATGATGGATATACTAAAAATTATCTAAAAATTTATAAAGAAAATCCTAAAGGATTTTATAATTATTTTAAAGAAATACTTGGAAGAGATTTAGCCGGGGTTACAATTGAAAAAAGAAGATATATTTATAAGCATTACATTTTGTTTTCTGTACTATCAAATCAGAAGAACGCAATATTAAATGTAAAGGGCTTTATGAATAAATTAATAATAGCTATTCTTTGGATACCGGGAAAAATTGCAACCAAAAAAAGGTTTAAAGAAAGTTAGTTAATTTACTTACATAGTAAACTCAATACTGGTTAATGGTTCATTAATTTAACGCTCTGGAAAGCATAATATTTAATAGGCGAGTAAGACGCGCCTTCAGCGACCAACCGGAGTGAACTACGCAAAAGCGAAATTTTTGAACGTTCCTTAGAAAGTGCAAACAAAAATTA
>CACXCH010000059.1 GCA_902766085.1 uncultured Eubacteriales bacterium | reverse complement strand
GCTTGCTGTTTTGAACTCCTCCACTTGATGTGACAAACAAAAATTATAAATAATTTTTGTTTGCACTTTCTAAGGAACGTTCAAAAAATTCGCCCTTCGCTTACGCTACGGTTGGTCGCTGAAGGCGCGCCTTACTCGCCTATTAAATATTATGCTTTCTGGCTTTTTATTATATAAAAAAGTAAGCTATCTACTCGATAGCCTGCTTTTTTTATTTATTATTTTTTCTATATAAAATATAGCTTATTGTTCCTATAGCTGCTACTATAATTATTAGTACAAAAATTTGTGTTTCGTTCGTACCTGTTTTTGGTATGTTGTCAGGTGTTTTTGGTGATTCAGTTGTAAGCTTTACTACTGGACATTTATCACTACTTACCTGTGGACCATCTGTACCATTTTCTTTATAATCAATTGTAACATTTGTATTTGTAGGTAAATCAATATTTAATATATCACTGTCAAATTGGTTCTTTAGAGATAATCTATATGTTACTGTTGCTGTTTCCCCTGGATTTAATTCAGGTATGTTCCATGTAATTGAATTGTCACTTGTATTAATTGCATTTGATATTGTTCCAATGTTTGGAGCTGTTACATAACTAAAATCAAAATTGTCAACTATATTTTGTGGAATTGTATCCTTTATTACGATATCTGTTAACTTATATTTGTATGAAGCTTTAATTGTTGTAGTTTCTAATAAATCATTGTATATACTATTTGTAATTGTCTCTGTAGCTGTTTCATCATCAACATAGTAAACAGGTCCTGCTGTAGGCTCTGTTGTAGTTCCAAAGATTTCCTCTGCAACTTCTTTGTATGTTGGCTTTGGATCCATTGTTGATAATTGTATTTCATCATCAGTCATATTAATTAGTAAAGACATTACATTAATTCCAGAATTTTTCAATGCTACTAATTTATTCTTAGTTGGTGTGAAAACTTTTTCATCATAAGCACTTGTAAATCCAGTTCCATCTGATTGAGGTGTAACTCCAATTGCAACATTAGGAATTGCATCTGTTAATGTAATAATATATTTTTTATCATTTGATGTGCTTGTTGTACTTAATAAACTTTCTGCAACATCAAGACCAGCTTCTAGGTCAGTCATACTTCCCATTGTATCACTTGAAACTGTATCAAGAGCTGTGTTTACATCATCTAAAGTAGTTGCTAAACTTGATGTAATCTTCTTTGCATCTGCATCTGTTCCCTGTTCAGATGATGTTGTGCTTGTTGCAAATTCTACAACACCTATTTTGATATCGCTATTTGCAGCAAATAATTTTTGAGCAAGTTGCTTTGCTGCATTAATTACTATTGCTTCACGCGTTGTAGTTGTTCCATTAACTGTAACCTCATTAACTTTCATACTCCTTGAGCCATCAATTAAGAAAACAACCTCTCCTGCTTTTAGAGTAGTAGTAGTTTCATCCGCTCCTAATTTTTCATTATTTGTAGCAGATAATGTAATATCAATTGTTTTGTTTTCTGTATCAATTTTTGCCATTTTCTTTTCGAATGTACCATAGTTGCCAAAAGTTAATTCAGCTTTTTCATCCTTAACTAAAGTCATTGTAGCATCTCCACTACTTACTGGAGTTCCAGCAAAAACTGAAGTCGAAAATAATAAGGCAATAACAAATATTAAAGTACATTTTAATATTTTTTTCATTTTATATTTCTTTCCTTTCTTGGTTTGCGCCAGAATTTGCGCAGTTATAAAAATTCTTTTATAACATTTTTCCCTTTTTATTTTTATTTTTTACAAAAAGTAAAAAAATAATACACCATTAATAGTATAGCACCATTACATAAAAAATTCAACAAATTTCCTTAATTTTCACCAATTTGTTAGCATTTTTAATCATTAATATTGTTCCTTTATTATTTTTAGCTGTGAATTATAGCAGTTCTGGCGCATATTTGTTTAGATACTCCTTTATTTGTTCTGCGTCTTTATAGCCTTTGTGATACAGTTTGTCAAGCTTTGCCCTATCTTTTGTTAAAGTTTTTAGTCCTTTAGTTGTATCAGGAGCTACTATTAAAACTTTTCCTGATGGCACATAATTTATTAATAAATCTTCAAGTTGACTATTATATAATTCAGGTAATGCATATAGTTCTTTTTCAATTTCAGGGTAATTTTTGTTAAGAGTTTTATATATTCTTGATGTTTTCGAATTTGATTTTCTATAGCTTATTGGTCTTGTAATAATTACAATTAGGCGAGTACATCCATCTTCAAATGCTTTTTTATATGGTATTTGATTTGCCACTGCGCCATCGAAATATTTTTTTCCATGCCAATTATAAGGCTTGTCAAAGATAGGCAGACAACACGAAGCAGAAAAAAATCCATAGTCGTTTTTTACAAAATCTTTTTTATAAAAGTAGACTGATTCTCCTGTTTTAGCATCTGTTGATACAACAACCATTTCTTGATCAGATTTTTTTGCAGTTTCAAAATCCCAAGGGTCAAGTCCATCATCATTAGATAAAGTTTCATATATATATTTAAAG
>CACXCH010000058.1 GCA_902766085.1 uncultured Eubacteriales bacterium | reverse complement strand
TCTAAGGAACGTTCAAAAATTTCGCCCTTCGTTAACACTCCGGTTGGTCGCTGAAGGCGCGTCTTACTCGCCTATTAAATATTATGCCTTCCAGCTTCTATTAATTAATATCATAATAAATATTCATATTTTATTTTATAAATCATAAAACCTAATAAATTAGTATATTTTGCTATTTGTTGTACAAAATATTCGTATGAAAAAATTTAGTAAAAAAATTTCTGTTGTTTTATTAATTGTTGTTTTTTGTAATTTTATTATATCATTTAATAGTTTTTCTAATAAAATCTCTGTTGAAGTTGAAAGCAATTTAGTTAAAAAGGTTTACCCTATTGGCAGATGTATTGGGCTAAAACTCTATACCAATGGTGTACTCGTTATTGGTATGTCTGAAATTACTGGATTGGATGGAAATGTTTATAAGCCCTATGAAAAGAGTGGAATTTCTGAAGGCGATATGATTAAGTCTATAAATGGCAAGGAAATTAAAAATACAAATGAACTTATTAATATTTTAAGCTCTTCTAATGGCAATAAACTTTTGATTAAATATGAAAAAAATAATAATGAAGAATTTTACACTTCAATTACCCCTGTAAATACTAAAAATGGCTATATGATTGGTCTTTGGGTTAGGGATGCAGCTGCTGGAATTGGAACTTTAACTTATTATGATGAGTCTACTGGGAACTTCGGTGCTCTTGGACATGGGATTGTCGATGTTGACACGGATGAATTATTAAATATATCAAATGGCGAAATTGTTACAAGCAAAATAATTTCAATTGTTAAAGCTAAAAAAAATAATCCTCGGTGAAGTTAGAGGAATAATTGATGATGGGATTGAAATTGGTAAAATTCAAAGTAATACTAATATTGGAGTTTATGGAAAAGTTACAAATAAAGATTATATTAATAGTGTAAAGGGAGATGAAATTCCTGTTGCATCTATAAATCAAATTAAAACAGGAAAAGCAAAAATACTATGTGAATTAGAGAATGATAAGGTTTCCGAATACGAAATTGAAATTAAAAAAATATATAAAAACAGCTCTTCTTCTGATAACCAAAATATGCTAATCAAAGTAACCGATGAAAATCTGCTAAATTTAACTGGTGGTATAATCCCAGGTATGAGCGGTTCTCCAATTATTCAGAATGGCAAATTTGTTGGTGCTATAACTAATGTACTTTTAAGTGATCCTACAACCGGATATGCAATATTTGCTGACTCTATGATAAAATAAATTTAAATATTGCTATTATATTTTTTTATTGGTATAATATCTTTATAAAATTTTTAAGGGGTAAAAATATGAAATCAATAAAATCTAAAGAATATGGCAGGTCATTTTTAAGTTTTATTCTGTTAGTACTAATTATTTTTGCTTGCATTTTCATTTTTTATAATTATTTTTTTAGTAAAAATATATCAGATAACACTCTTGACCTTAGTAGTTTTGAGTCTGATTATCCTGATTATAAAATATATCATTATTCTCAATTAGATGATAATGGAAAAACAATTTACTATACTATTTTAAATAATATTGAAACTTTGAAAGAGGGTAATCAGTCAATATCAATTGAAATAAATGTTGCTAATGGTTCTGATGCATTTCAAAATGCTTGGGATGCCATCTCTTTAGATAAACCTGAAATTTTTTATATAGATACAACTAATCTTATTTTGGAATCTCGCTCTTTTTCAAATCTACTTGGTCAAACTTCTTATAGCTATGTTTTGAAGCCAAATGCTAATAGTTCTACATACCTCTATAAAACTTGGTCAACAAAGTTCGACGTTGATAATGCTATTAATCAAGTAGAATCTCTTGCTAATCAGATAGTTAGCAGTGCTACAGGCTCAAGATACACTAAAGTTAAGTACATTCACGATTACATAGTTTCAAATACTTCTTATAGTAATAGTGATGATAATGTTTCTAATATTTATGGAACATTAATAAATAAAAAGGCTTTATGTGAAGGGTATTCTTTAGCATTTAAATACTTACTTGATAAATTAGAAATCCCAAATGTTGTAGTATATGGTAAAGGGTTAAAAGATGATGGAACTACTGAAGAACATTCTTGGAATTACGTTCAGATGGAAAATGGAAATTGGTATGCAGTTGATTGTACTTGGGATGATCCAATTGTAATTGGTGGTGGGACACTTCCTACTAAATATAAATATTCATTTTTCTTAAAGGGTAGTTCTACTTTCTTTAAGTCACACCAAGAAGAAAATTATGTTTCAAGTGATTCCGTTACTAAAACATCAACTTATTTTACTTATCCTACGCTTTCAACAACCGATTATTAGACAATAAATGCAAAAAATATTTTCTAGTTAATAGCTTTAAATAGTTACTAAACTTTAAAAGCCATAATATAATAATGAGTAAGTAGTTTCCTTACTCATTATTATATTATGGCTTTTTCTTTTTTTAATTTATCTAATCATTAACTGATAATCATTTTTATATCAAGTAAAACTAAAAATTAATTTTGTTGGTTGTTGTTTTCTACTAATTTGTGTCCTACTTTAGTAATCGTTCCAGCTCCCTGAGTTATAATTATATCGTCTTTCTTTACATTACGTTTTAGAAAATCAATTATATCATCAAAATTTGGAATATAGTATGCATTCCTACCTAGGTTCTCTATTTTATCAACTATATCTTTTGCACTTACGTCAAATGTATTCGTTTCTCTTGCTGCATAAATGTCTGTAACAATTATGTTATCAAAATTTGTTAAGCATTTTGCAAAATCATCTAATAGATTTTTAGTTCTACTATATGTGTGTGGTTGGAATACTACCCATGAATGGTTATATTTTTTCTTTTTTAAAGCATTTGCTACAGCTGTAATTTCCGTTGGATGGTGCCCATAGTCATCATAAACTTTTGCGCCATTTACTTCTCCTAAATATTGAAATCTTCTATCAGCTCCATGAAACTTTTTTAGCCCTGCTCTTATAGTCTCTTTGTCAATTCCAAATTCATCACAAAGTGCAATACAAGCCAAAGCATTATAAACATTGTGTTTCCCTGGTACAGACAAGCTAAATGACTTATAAAATGAATTATTGTGATATACATCAAAAGAAGGAAATCCATTATCATCAAATTCAATATTTTTAGCTATGTAGTTAGCATTTTTCGAATTTAAGCCAAAAGTTAAACTTTTAGCTTTTGTATATTGTGAAAAATGTGCACAATGTTCATCATCAACATTGTAAACAAGTATTCCATCATCCGGCAGTAATTTTATGTATTTTATAAATGCTTCAATTATATTATCAATATTCTTATAATAGTCAAGGTGATCATTATCAATATTTAGAATTATTTCTGCTTTTGGAGAAAATTCAAGAAAACTTTCAGAATATTCGCAAGCTTCTAGTATAAAATTTTCACTGTTTCCAACTCTATAGTTTCCACCTATTTCACTTAAAGTTGCTCCGACTTGAATTGTTGGATCCATCTTAGCTTCAAGAAAGCACATACTAACCATTGATGTTGTCGTTGATTTTCCGTGAGTACCTGATATACAAATTGTATTTCTAAAGCATCTAGTAATTTCACCTAATATTACTTTTCTTTCAAGTGTTTTTATTCCAAGTTCCCTTGCTCTTGATAGTTCAGGGTCTGTTTCCTTTATTGCTGCAGAATATACAACTAGGTCTGCCCTCTCAACCATTCTTGGTTCGTGGCCGATTATTACTTTAATCCCTGTTTCACTAAGTTTTTTTGTTACTTCGCTCTCTTGAGTATCTGATCCAGTAACAAAAAATCCCCATTTTTTTAATATCTCGGCAATTCCACTCATACTTGTGCCACCGATGCCAATTAAATGTATTCTTTTGTATTGTTTTAAATTATCAATATTAGCCAACTTTATTCGCTCCTTGTCTTTTTTATAATTATATGTTCGTATGCACATTATAATACAATAATTAAAAAAAAACAATAAAAATCTTATAAAAAATATAATATGCAAGGTTCTTTGAATTTACTTATTGTTTCTTTTATAGTTATGAATAAAAAACATTGCAAAAAAATAAAGCTTTAAACAATAGAATTTAGTAAATCTCAAAAATGTAAAAATCAATATAAAAAAATAAAGCCCTAGGCTTTATTTTTTAATTTCCATTTACATTTACAACTCCACCAGCACTTGCTGCAATATTATATGTGTCGTTTCCCGTAACCTGATAGAAAAAGTTTTTAAGTAGCTGTGATATAGTTTTATTTGTATTTTTTACAGATACTGTAACAATATCTCCTTCTTTTAATAGGTAAACACCATTTTCGTTTAAAACACTCTCAATTTGAGATGTATATTCACTGTAATAACTATTTTCTCCTACTTTTGTCGAAGCAGCTTCGCTAGTTTTCTTTCTAGAATTTTCATCTAATAATTTAGCTTCCATTTCTACATCAAACGAATTTCCTGTTTGTGCAATTGTCGTTAAAAAACTTTCATAATCATCTTGAGTAATTTTCCCTGTGGCTCTAATTTGATCGGCAAATTTTGTAGTTTCACTTTGCACTTGTTGCTCTGAAATATCATCATTTCTATCAGCTGTAGACATCAATGGAAAAATAAACATCAATATAGCAGCTAAGAAAATTGCAATTACAGACATTACTGTATCACTCATTAATATTTCCTCCTATTTCCAACATTTAATATATATATTGTAGCATACTTTTTCGAAAAAACCAATAGTTTTTAGCAAATTTTAGCTTTATCCTGTATGTTAGTTAATTATTTGTCACCAATATAAATATATTGGATAACAGTTTTTTGAACACCATTTTTGTTATCAACGCTTTCTCCGTTGCTTAACGTAGTTTTCGAATCAGATGCATTTGAGCCCACTGTTGTATAATTATACTTTCCAATTCTCTCAATAAATCTAGCTTTTGAAGCATTGTTCAAAGATTTGTTGTTAAGTTTACTTTGATAATAAAACTTAATTCTTATGTTACTTATAGAACTTCTTCCGCTAACTAATGCACTTTCGTTGTAAATATAATCATTTTTTCCTGTTAAAGCAGAACCTGTTTTGGATATTCTAGACCACGTGTATTGGGGAGTTTCTATTCCTTGTACTAAAGCGTCAATAAATAGTTTTGGATTATCATTGTATATCCAAGGCTCTTGCCTAGCTCTCTCATCATCTATGTCAAGTCCATAGATCTCCCTATTCACAGTATTAGGGTTTAACACCTCTGAAGCATCTGTGTTTTCCGTAATTGTTAGTATGGATTTATCAATAGGGCTATCAGTCTTATTTTCATTTTTTAGCGCTTCTGTATAATATAGGCATATTGGTTTAATATCCTCTTCAAAGTCATTTGTTGAAGAGTTCCATTTTCCTGTATAAAACAAAATAGTACTACGGCTTTTATAATAAGAATATAAATTAGGTATAACTGTTTCAATTCCCACTTCCCTAACAGATGTTATTTCATCAAGTTCTATATCATAATAAGAATTTACAGATTCTGCAGCCATTACAGCTGCAGATGTTTGCTTTGCTCTAGTTAAGGAAAACATAGCTAAAGATAATGCTACTACAAATATTAACATTGAAGCTGCCATCTTTAAAGCTGTTGCGGCATTTTCCATATAAAGCTCCTTTTTTAGTTATTAGTTTTATTTACTTATTAGTTTACGTTCCAGATGATGAAGATGATGATGTGTTGTTTTGTGTAATTTTAATAATTCTAATATATCCTGTTGCATAATAAGCAGCTTCATTCGCATTAGAAGGATCTTTTGTAGCGTCATCACTATTTGATAAAGCTTTACCATTTGCTGGTTCTACGACATAAGTTCTTCCTGTTTGTATACTACTTTGTAGTTTCGTTAAGTCTTCCTTTCCACCGCCATAAATAGTATTATTATAAACAACATAAACTGTTTTGGCTTCGTCTGATGTACCACTTGTAATATTGTTTGAGCGAATTGTCGTTAAAAGTGTTTTTACCTCTGCTGCTGTTACATTTTTTCCACAATAATCTTCAAATTTTCCATTTTGAGCTTGTGCTTTTGTATCAGTAAAATCAGCACTGCTTGTTACACCACTTGCTCTTTGGTAAACAAGTACTCCTAATCCTATAATCATAATTGAAACTAATATTGATCCTGCAATAATTAACGCTTTTGATGCATTCTCCATTTTTTCTTTCCTCCTTGTTTTTTAATATTTATATTTTAAATTTTAAAAATTTAAAATCAACTTAAATAATCTAAGAAATTATCAATTTTAAAACATAAATATTTACTCTTAAGTTTTTGCTAATTTCATTTGTGTTTTTCTTGATAACTTCATCATCTGTTTTTTATTTATAGTTAGTAACTTGTTGCTTCTGTATTCTCTTGATTGTCTTTTTCTTCTTCAAAGCATAAATATTTTATTTCATGCGTTTTTTTATGAAATTCTACTTTAGTACACTTAAATTTTGCTGTGCCATATAAATCAACAAATCTCTGTACACCATTTAAGTAAATTTTTTCACCTCTTATTAATGAATCAGCATCCAAAAATTTAATCTCAATTATAAAAGTATTCTCGTTATTATCAATGTATAATCCATTGTTATCCTCTACATTGTTTGATTTATTTTTGTCAATTGATTCATTTATTAGCGATGCAACATCAGTACCTGCGAACTCTTTATTAAGCATTGTTTTATATTTGTCATAATTCGCTATTTTCTTGTTTTCTGTTATCTTTTTCTGACTGTAAATATAGCATATTGATCCTAAAATTGCAATAATTATTACAAAAATTACAACAATTTTTTTCATCCATTGCATTCCTTTCCTGTTTATATATTATTCTTCATTAAATTATTTTTATTTGTAATAAAATATTTTTTTAATCCATAATTGCGTTTTAATAATAATTTTTATTATTGACTCGTAGTTATTTCAAAATAATCTTTATTTCCCACATTATAATTTATTGTTTTATTGCTTGATCCCCAGTTTTTTGAAAGTGAAACTTTAGAAAATTTTATTGAATTTACTAGTCCAGTTACATTGCTTACATTTATGTCACCGCTTGTACTTTTTACTAAAATTTTACATTTCTTTTCATAATCAATTGTACCACTTTGTACAGTAGCTGTAGCATTACATGAGTAATAATCAAAGTTATTTGCACTCAAGAATTCATTAACTTTTTGTTTAAATAATTCTTTGTCATTATATGATGCCTCATTATTATATTTACTAAAAAAAGAATTATTGTCAATGATTACATCTATATAATATGGTGAATTATCAGGGTTGTTGTAAGATATCTCACGCTCGTCATTTTGCTCTTTAGCAAAATTTATTATTGTTGCAATTTCTTGAGATGTTATATTAATTCTTCCATCCATTTTATAGAAATTTTGATTGTAGGCACCTATTTGAGTATCACTCATTTCACTGTGAATATCTGATGAAAAACTCCCAAATTTTGTAATTACTAGGGCAAAAATTGATAAAACTGCAACAGCAATTAAAACTTCCCCCGCAATAATCAGTGCTCTTGATATATTTTCCATAAGCATCTGTCCTATTCTATATTTATATTTTTATTTTTTTGTAAATTAGTTTTTTAGATTTGTTCGAATTCCATTTTACAAACCCTACCATTATTTTTATCATAAGTTGTACCATTGCATTGAAAATATAATTCCTTAAAAGCTTTTTGAACACTTAAAAGTTTTTTCTTAAAGTTTTCATTTTTCGATGAAAGCTGGCTATACACACTTCCGATCAGCCTTATTTGAAAATTTTCTAAAAATATCATCTGTATATGTACATAAGTCATACGAATATCTTGGAGATGAAGAAATATATTTTCCATAAGATATAGTATTTCCATTATCATCAATTCCTTGCAAATGCGCACCCGTTTTCATTGTTATTGTAGCAGTAATTTTTGTATAGCCTTCTTCTGATGCATATCTTGTATTCATATCTTCTATATAATTAGATAAAGATACAAGCTCATACCCTGTTACAACCCTTTTATTGTATGATTCAAATTCTTTATTAAACTCTGCAGTTTGTTTATCTTTCTTTGAAATATCTTCTTGCTTTTGATAGTCTGATAGTTTCGAATATCCAAATACCAGTAAACTTAATACCAAGATAGCAATTAAAATGCCCCCGGCAATTCTAAGAGCATAACTTGCATTTTCCATATTGATTTCCTTTCTTTACATAGAAGACATTGCACTCATTGATGATACCATTGATGTTAATCCTATTACAACTAATGGTATTATTAGATATCCCACAAAGGTAATAATCATTGGCGCAAATCCAAACACTCTACCAAGCATTGATTTTCTAGTAATAAGTCTATCATTTGTTTCTTTTCTTTTATCTTTATAGTAATCCTTATCAGAATCAAGCTCTTCGAAAGCCTCTCTAATAGGTACCTTTTCAACTGATGTTTGTAAACTTTCAATTATACGTATAAATGGTTCATAAGTTACTTCTTGTTTCATTTCTTCCAATGCTTCCCAAGCTCCACTTTCATAGTTGTTTAAGCACTTTCCAATTTGCTCTTTAAAAATATCCGCATATCTTTCAAGCCATTCAAGTATCATTTCAACGTCAACTCTTTCAATTCTCATAAGCATCATAATGATAGTTTGATATGACATAACCTCATCTTCCATTTCAAGTACACGCATTTTCTTTTGAAAAGCAAGTAACATATTTGGAGCATAATATCCTACCATTGCAAACATAATAGCAAGTAAAACTTCAAACCATTTTAAATATTCTTTATTTATTGTACTTAATTTTTCCTGTATTGTTTCAGCTTCACTTTCAATTTCTGAATCAGAAAAACCATCATATACCTTGTTTCTTTTCATTGTAGACTCTATTTGTTCCAAAGTCGGATTTTTCCCTCTAAGTTCATTAAGAATAACATTTTGCCTCTCGGTTCTTTCTTTGGCTCTTTCTTCTTCTTTTGCCCCCATATCACCAATTAAGTTATATGTGGTGGTAGGCTCTGTATAAATGTAATTAATTTCCACAATATGTAATACCGAAAAGACTATAATCGAAACGATAAAAACAACAATGCATAGCAGAATTTTATTTACATATACCCATCTAACTTTTTGATGTGAACCTGCATCTTTTAGTGTTCTTTCTAGTTTTCTCCTATCTTTAGTATTCCTTGCAGGCATTAGTAAAATAACTAGGTCCCTTAAGATTTTAACCTTATTATATAATTTCTCCTGCCAAGGGTTTTGAGAGTTTTGAACAATTTTTGTTGAGCCATTGTCTTTTAATTTTCTGATTAAACCATAACAAATTATTGTTGCAATCATAACTAAAATTTGAACAAATAATCCTTTGCTTCCATTGTAAAATGCTTTTGTAAAAGAGAAATTACTAACAGCCCATCTTTTTAATGGCTCAAGTAAAATTGTAGGTGCAATTGCAATTAAAGATAAACTTTGAAAAACATAATTTAATTTATCTCTTTTTAAAATTTCAAGCTGCATTTCCTGACTGATATTTTCAAGGTTTTTTAAATATAAGGATGAGCCATCATCAACCTTTCTATCACCAAATTCCTGTGTTAAATATGAGATTCCAGCAAATTCCTTTAAATAATTGTTTGGTGCAACATCATAATATTTTTCTAATGCAGTTTCAGGATCCGCTGAATTTAAAATATTGTATATTTCTTCGGCTTGTCTTGAAACTTCAACATGTTCACTATCTTGAGCTGTTTGATAAATAGCCTCTGCAACCATTTTAACCTCATGATATGAGTGTCTAATTTGTGCAAAAAAATCAACTTGTTGCAATAATAAATCATCATCTAGTTTATTTACCATTGCATCTGTAAAAGAGTCTATCATAAATAATTCAAAAATTAAAATAATAAACATCAATAAAATGTTTGTGTGAGTTAAAATTATAATTACAATAGTTAAAGGTAATATTATTGCTAAAGCCTTAGTTATAATTTTAGCTGATTGAAGTCTTGTTGTGAATTCATCATCAATGTTGTTAATCTCAAGCCTTCTCCTTATTTTAAGCAAGTACATTTTTAATATTGGAGTTTTTAAGTAATTTAAATAAAGCTTTTGATAAAATACGTCCCATGAAAAATTTCTTTGCTCAGTTCCCTTTCTGAGGTTTTCAATTCTAACTACATCGGCATTTTGGCTTTTTTTCTTAAGTCTTATAAAAGCAACAACTACGGCGACAAATAATATTGCCACAATTCCAATAAATATGTAGATAAAGTTATTACTTAAGTCGCTCATAAAAGTTTATTACCTCCTATTTTATTACTTCTCCTCTTTCATTTAGCTTTTCGCCCCATTTTTCTTCAACAAATTTTCTAAAATTTGCCGAGTCAGCATCATCCATATTGATAATCATTTCTTGAAGATTTCTATCTGAAATTTTATTTGTTAGAACGTACCTACCATCTTGATATTCTATAATGTTCTGATATTTATATAGTTCCTTATTTGTTTCCTTTGTGAAATATCTTGTTGCATTATCTGCGAATTTTTCAAATTTTCCTTCTAATGTTTTTTCTTTTCTTTGATCAAAATTATAATCATTTACTTCCTGTACTGGGATACATTCAGTAACTCTTTCAATATATCTTTTTCCTCTAAAATCTTTAACTAAGTGAATATCAAAATCAAGTACCTGAACAACCTGCTCTTCTGCTACTTTTTCATTTGCGAAAACTCCAGTTCTTAACATTGAGTTACGAAGTGCTGAAACTAAATCAGGAAAAGTTTTAGCATGGTGAGTAAATAATGTAAATTTTGAAGCAACTTGTGCTGCTTGAATCATCCAAGATGCAACCTCATCAGTTGCAACCTCACCGATGATATTAACAGAACCATCGGTTTTTTTCTGAACATCAAGTCCTGCCTGTCCAGAAACTGTTTCTGTTTCTCTTAATGATAGTATGTTTCTTGTTGGGTAAATTTTCCTTAAATGAAGCTCGAATGCCATTTCCTGTACACGAATATTCATTGTTTCATATATGTTTTCAATCATAGCCATAAGCAAAGTTGTTTTACCACTGCCCTGCTCACCAGTGATTGATATAATTCTTGCACCCTTTACTAAGTATCCTAGTAATTCAATAAGCTCATCATTTCCACCATATAGTTGTTCTAGAGTAGCTCTTTGAACATCGAATTTTCTTACGAAGAATGCCCATGATTCAGACATTGATGGTCTTAGAACAACAACACGAGATCCATCTTTCATCTCATTAACTTTAAAACCATTTGAATCTGACAACTGCCCTGGGTTATTATATTTGTAAATATTCTGGCAAACTCTTTTTAGTTCAGATTCATTTCCAAATGATAAAAATGCTAAACGTATAGAAACACCATGGAACATTATCCATATACTATCACAAGATCTTGGAACTTTGTGGTCCATAACCTGGTTAAGTACATTGCTATCTGTTTGTGCAACTTGGCTTAAGAAACTTTCTGGTAAACCTGAAACACCCCCAGATACACCATCAATATTTTGATCCCTTATTTCGTCAATTGCACTATAACCTTTATACATTTGATAAATTCTTTGAACAACAATCATTAGTTTGTCTTCAAAAGTCAACTGAAAATTTTCTTTATCATATATTGCACTAATTTCCTCAGGTGTAATAACATACGATGGTTTTGATTCTCCTGCTGTATATTTTAATTCATTTAAGTGATATTTGGTAATAATCTCACCTAGTGCATTATATCCATAATCTTTTTGATACATATAAATTAAAACATCAAATTTATCCTGAGCTGTTAAAAGTGATGGAATATCAAATGGTATAGCTCTTGATACATTAGTTTCATCAACTCCATATTCTCTTGATAAAATATCATATATAAGCTCTTTTACATACTTTTTATCATTAACATCTCCATAAGTACAACCTTTTAATGCCTTTTTTAATTCATACTTTTTATCTTTTCTTCTTTTTAATTCTTCTTCAGATAATCCTAAATCATAAAGATTTACTTTAGTAATTTCATCAAGTCTTCTTTTTACAAATTTTATCATCATATCTAGAGTATAAGTTTTGTCATCAACTTGTACTTCATTTGAATTATCATTTTCCTCTTTCTTTTTCTTGTCAGTTATTCTTCTCTGTATGATAATAATTGTAATGATTAGTATTAGTATTATTGCAATTGCATTAATAAACATCTTTTGCTCCTTTCAACTTCTAAATTAAAGCTATTCTATGCCAAAATCAATTACACGTCTTTGATAATCTAGTCTTTCCGCAGAGTCTTTAACACTCTGATAAAATTTTCCGTCTTCTCCATCCATAAAAGATAAATTTCGAATTTTTAAAATATAGTCAACAATTTCGCTTTCTGAACAACTATCTGCAAATCTAATGCAGTATGGCACAACAAATGGCTTTACCTTTTTTCCAAGATATCTTGCAGTATTTTTAGCGGTATATCGCGATTTGTCATTATATTTTCCCATTGTTAACATTATATTTTTTTGTTGATAAAATTTATTTTCATTTTCCAATTCTCTAAATTCCTGAATTGAACTTCTATTTTGTGGAAGTCCCATGCAAATCATTGTTGAAACATTATAAACCCTCTCAATGTTTTCCCTTGGCACTTTCCTTGATAAATCAATTATAACAAGATCATAAATGCTATTAGCAAGCTCTGCAACCTGTGAAAAATAATTAGAAATTGTCTGATAGCTACTATATTCTTTTGTTCTAGGTGATGATATTAAATCAAGTCTACCAGTAAAAATTGGTCTAGCATAAGTACTTATTAATGAAGCCTCTGCTCTGTTACTTGCAAATAACCTAACTAAACCCTCTATACCATTTGAAACATCTGTAGTGTCTGCCTTGATTTGAAATAAAGATGAAATGTTTTTCTCAATACCATTTGTTTTGAAAAACATACTTTCCATAGTTCTATCATTAAAATCTGTTGATAAAATTAAAATTTTATAGTTATGTTCAATTGCCATTATTGTAGCAATTGCTGCAACTGAAAGAGTTTGTCCTGTTTCTTTTTTGTCATTATTTGAAAACGTAACTATAGACATCTAGTTTTCCTTTCCTTATTTTTTTCTTATTATTCTCCTTATTATAGATTGTTCAGCTCTTCCCTCAGCAAGAAGTGATGTATGATATTCTAAACTATCTTTGTATGTAGAAGAATAATGATATAAGCTCAAATCCCCCATTAGTTGATTCTGTAATGTCACCTTTCTATCTTGTGTTGTATCTGCATATTCAACTATATCTTTTTTCAATATAACCGGTGTTTCAGATAATAATTTATTAAAATATTCTTCTTGATTATTCTCTAAATCCGCAGAAAAAACAACTTTTGTAACTTCAATTGGACGATTGTAATATTTAAGTAATTCAATTGTCCTTCTGAGTTCATACTGTTCATAAGATGTTACAACATATATTTTTTTTGACTTGTCCACCATAAAAGAATTCATTGTTTGTATATTATCAGTATCAATTATTACATAATCATAAGGAATGTTGCTTGCATTTCCAAGATATTGTGCAATTCCATTTAAATTAATAAAACCAAGTGCAACATCAATCCCAAGATATTCACTAATATATGTAATTGAATTATTTGATATTTTAGGAACAATATATTTAAGCCTTTGCATTAAAGTTGCATCGACTACTAATACTTTTAGTCCACATTCTGTAAGAACTTTTGCAATGTTAAGTATTAAGTCTTTTTTATCATACGTTCCAATAAAAGCTATCTGTTCCAACTTTATCATCCTTAAAATTTATTTGGCTTTTTTTAATGAAAAGCCATTGAAAAACATTTGCTTTTTTATTGAATAGTTATTAAAAAATTTTTATATTTTTTGAAAAACATTGAAAAATTTTTACATTTTTTATTGCATAGCTTGTACATACTCTTGTCTTTGTGTTGATAGAGTTGATGTTTCTGTAGATGTTCCTGTCTGAACTTGTGCGCTTCTTTCATCAGCTGTTGATGAATTTATTTGATTATCTATAGAATTTCTAATAAATCTATTGTTATTGTAGTAAGCAACTAAAGCATCTCTTGCTGTTTTTACAATATTATTATCAGAGTTTACTAACTGTAATGTCTCAACAGATGGTATATATGTTGTAGTAGCTTTTTCCTGTACACCTGGGTCTGTATATTTTACTGCATAAAGCATACTTCCACTCATTTCATAAGCTTCAACCGTTGCACAAGACAATGTTAAAATTTCGCTTTCTTTTAAATCAATTGACATTGTAGATGATGATTTTGTATCCCCTACTGTTGGTATAGTAACTGTTTTCTTTGAAATAACAAGATAATCTTTTCCATCAGGCATTCTTAATCTAATATCTACTACATCATTATCACTCAAGTCTGTAGGTAAAACAACTGCAGATACTTCTTGTTCTCTTAAGTCATCTGTTGGTAATTGATCATAAGCAGAAATCATTCCTGTTGTAACTACTGTATTTTTGTCCAAATCAAATTTAGCTACAAATGGTGCATTTTGCATAGTTAATGTGTTCTTTGTTGTTCCTGTTACATAATAAATTGTCTTTCCATTTTCTACTGAACCTTCTGATGTTGTTCCAGTCATATAATAATAATTTCCATATTCATCTACTTGAATTTCAGAAATTGTTTCTTTCGTTGAGTCGCTTAAATCTGCAAGTTTTATATATTGTACGGATTTTTGTTGTTCCTCACTATAGTATGTTACAATTTGATTTCCTTTTTCATCCATATAAAAATTTGATTGCAAATCACTATAAGCATCAACTGCTGTTGATGGTACAGTTTCTGCATCAACTTTCATTGTTGTAAACATATCTGATGTTAATAGTTCTCCAGATGTAACATCCTGATTAAGTACTAAAACAGTCTTTTGTGCAGCAAGCCTTTCTTTCTCAGATTGCTGCATTGTATAAAGTTGATATGCCAAGAATGCAATAATTGCAATGCCTATTATGGCCGTAATCAATACTCCTTTTATAAATGATGATCTAGCTTTTTGCTCTAGTGGATTTAAAGTTGCCATAGATTTCCCTCCCAAATTTCATAAACATATTTATAATAATAATACACCAATTTAATTGCAAGTGCAATAAATTGGTGTATTATTTCTTTATTTTAATAAAAATGTAATAGAATTGTAATATTTTGTTTTAATAATTTTAAAATATTGTTACTGTTTGTAAATTTCAAGATTCATTGTTTATTTTTAAATAAATTGTAAACATTAGCAAATAATTATTATTCTTCTTTATTCATCTTTTCATCTTTTACAATTTCTTTCATTGCTCCTAAACTTGCTAATGACGATGTAGCTTCAAATGGAATAAATACTTTATTTGCTTCGCCATTTGCAACGTCTTTTAAAGTTTCAAGTGATTTTAGTTGAACAAGTTTCTCATTTGGATTTGCCTTCATCATAGCTCCATAAACAAGCTTAACTTCCTCAGCTTTTGCCTCAGCAACTTTTCTGATAGCTTCAGCTTGACCATTTGCTCTTCTTATCTCAGCCTCTTTTTCAGCTTCAGCTCTAAGGATTGCAGCATCCTTCTCACCCTGAGCCTTTAAAACAACTGCTTGCCTTTCACCTTCTGCCTGAAGAATAGCAGCTCTCTTATTACGTTCAGCATTCATTTGTTTTTCCATTGCATCTCTAATGTCAGCAGGTGGCATAATATCCTGAACCTCAACTCTATCAATATCGCATCCCCACTTTGTAGTAGCTTCATCAAGAATTGCTCTTAATTTATCATTAATCATATCTCTTGAACTAAATGTTGAGTCCAAATCCATTTTACCAACCAAATCTCTCATAGATGTTACAGATAAATATTCTATACTTCTTTTCAAGTTTTGAATCTCATAAACAGCTTTAGCAGGATCAACTATTCTGTAGAAAACAACAGTATTAATTGTAATCGTAACATTATCTTTAGTAATAACCTGTTGTGGTGCTATATCAAGTGTTTGTTGTTTTAAGCTTACAATACTACGAACATGATCAATAAAAGGAATTATTATTGTAATACCTGCATCTGCTACTTTGTGAAATTTTCCCAATCTTTCAATAATATAAACTTCAGATTGTCTAACAATTTTAATGCTCATTGCACAAAAAGCAATTATTAATGCAATGATGATTATTAACGCAATCCATCCCATATTAATTTTCTCCTTCATTTTTCATAAATATCTCTCTCATTTGTACATTTTTATTATACCACACATATTTAGAAAAATAAAGTGGTTTGCAAAAGATTTACATAATATTTTCTATAGTTTCTCTTGAAAATTTGACGTATCGATATTTTCATCTGGTATGAAATACTTTTTGTCCTTAATTTTGTCTGGCAAGTATTGTTGTTTTACCCAATGTTTTGGATAGTCGTGTGGGTATTTGTACCCTACGTGATATCCCTCTTTTTCCATTCCTTTCGCTACAGCATTTCTAATATGCATTGGAATTGTTCCTGTATCATTTGTTCTTACATCCTCTAGTGCTCTATCTATTGCCAAATAGCTAGCATTAGATTTTTTTGAATTAGCATTGTAAATAGCTGCTTCTGCTAATATAATTCTTGCTTCTGGCATTCCAACCATACTAACAGCTTGCATTGCAGAATTTGCAACTATAAGTGCATTGGGATTTGCAAGTCCAACATCTTCAGAAGCTGATATTACTATTCTTCTTGCTAAGAACATTGGATCCTCTCCAGAGTCTAATGCTTTTGCTAGATAGTAAACTGTTGCGTCTGCATCAGATCCTCTCATAGATTTTATAAAAGCACTTATATTATCATAATGTGCATCTCCACTTTTATCAAAAACTTCTTTATGATTTTGTACGCATTCCTTTGCAATTGGCTCTGTTATATGAATAAAACCATCCTCTTGTACTGGAGTTGTTAATACAGCAACTTCCAAATCATTTAGTGCGGTTCTCACATCTCCATTTGAAACTAATGAAAATTTTCTCAAAACATCATCTGATATTTTTATATTAAAATCTTTTAAGCCTCTTTCAGAGTTAAGAGCATTCTTTAAAATTTTGAAAATATCATCAGATGAAAGTTCGTGCAATCTAAATACCATACTTCTTGAAATTAATGCTTTGTTTACCTCAAAATATGGATTTTCAGTAGTTGCTCCTATTAGAATTACCGTGCCATTTTCAACATAAGGCAAAAGAGCATCTTGCTGAAGCTTATTAAATCTATGAATTTCATCAATAAACAAAATGCATTTTCCTGATGGATTGAGTAACAAATTCTGAGCTTCCTCAATTGCATTTTTAATATCTGATACTCCAGCAGTTACAGCATTTAGCTTTATAAATTTATATTTTGTAGTATTACTTATTACTTTGGCAAGAGATGTTTTTCCGCAGCCAGGTGGTCCCCATAAAATAATACTTGATAGTCTATCAGCTTTAATTGTTCTATAAAGCATTTTATCCTTACCAAGTATATCTTCTTGCCCAACATATTCCTCAAGTGTTTGTGGCATCATCCTGTATGCCAATGGTTTTGACAAATCAACCATATTTATTTCTCCTCATATTAATTAAGCCAATTCTTTCAACCCAATTTTTATTAGTTCTTCGGTTGTTTTTGAATTAACATCAATATTAGTAAAAGCTTTTTCTATAGATTTTAAATTGTATCCTAAAACCTGTAGAGCAGAAATTGCATCTTGAATATTCTGAGAATTTTCAATTTTCTTTTCAATATTTCTGCTTTCCTCCACTGCCTGTTCATGTTTTACTTTATCTTTAAGTTCAAGTACGATTCTTTGCGCAGTTTTAGGTCCAATCCCTGGAAGAGCTTTCAATTTATTAATGTCATCTGAGACAACTGCAATTGCAAAGTCAGTTGGTGAAATATTTGAAAGTATTGCTAGCGCAGATTTTGCTCCTATTCCACCAACAGTTATTAATAATTTAAACATTGCAAGTTCTTCATTAGATAAAAAACCAAATAAGCTAACATCATCTTGAAGAACTCTCATATATGTATATATTTTTATTTGGCAGTTGCCTTCAATTTTTTCAATTGATGATTTTGTCATAAAAACTTTGTAGCCAATATTATTTACTTCGATTACTATATAATCATCTGCCTTAAATGCAACTATTCCTTTTAAAAATTCAATCATAAAACTTCCTTTATTATGTTAAATTGCCTCTTAATTCAGCATTATATTTTTTAGTTAAGGCTTCTGTTATTTTTGCAAGCTCTTGTCTTATTTCTTCATCTGTTAGTGTATGGTCACTTGCTCCTAGCATAACCGTAAATGCCAAGCTTCTCTTTCCATCTGGTATTCCTTTGCCTTCATATAAATCAAATACTTTGCTATTTAGTAGTAGCCTTCCCCCATTTGATTTAATAGTTTTTTGTATTTCTTGACAAGTTATGTTTTTATCAACTATTATTGAAAAGTCTTTTTGTACTGTAGGGAATTTTGAAATTTCCTTATATTTCATTCCTGAAACTCTTTTTTCTAATAGTTTATCCAAATCAATTTCCATAACATATACTTCGTCTTTTGAAACCATTGGATTAATTCTTCCTATAAATCCAACTATATCATTATTTACAGATATCATTGCGCTCTTACCTGGGTGTAAATCTTTTGGAATTTGTTTGTCTGTTACAAAACTATATCTACCATTATATCCAAGATAGTCTAGTAATTCCTCTGTAATACCTTTTATTACATAGAAATCAATTATTTGAGAGTTTAAGCCTGTAAAATATTCACCCTCCATTAATACCGCAATTCTGTTTCTTTCAATATAATCATCTTGATTTTTGTAAAAAGCCTTACTTATTTCAAATAATGAAATATCTTCGCTATTTCTTGATTTATTGTAATTATAAATTTTAAATAAAGATGTTGTAAGAGTTTGGCGTAAATAACTTTTTTCCTCTGTTAATGGTGATAAAATTTTTATTGATTCATTCTCATTGTTTGTAAACATTGATGACTCTTTTTCATTTACTAGTGAATATGTAAGAGTTTCGTTTAGTCCAAGGTCAACCATTTTATTTCTTATATCTCTAATTCGTTTGTCAAAAGATCCTTTTTTTAATGGCATTATCATATTTTTCCCTGGAATATTGTCAACTCCATATACTCTTCCAACTTCTTCGATTAAATCTTCTTGAATTGAAATATCAATTCTCCTTGTTGGAACAAAAACCTTGATATTGTCGTCATCTCCCATTGTATCACATTGAAAACCAAGTCTTTCAAATGAGTTTAAAATATCTTTTTTACTAATGTCGTCTCCTAAAATTCTATCAATCTTTGAAACAGTTATATCAATTGCTTTTTCATTTTTATCAGTTTTGTCATAGCATTTTGTTCCTTTTAAAACTTCGCCTCCAGCCATTTCTTGTAATAGCTTGCAAGCTCTAGACATTGCCATATATGTTCTGTTAGGATCAAGACCTTTTTCAAAACGATTACTTGCCTCACTTCTTAAAATTCTATTTGAGGTCTTTCTTACTCTTACGCTATCAAAAATTGCAGATTCAATTATTATGTTTTTTGTACTCTCTGTAATTTCAGTTTCTAGTCCTCCCATTACTCCAGCAAGTGCAACAGGCTTTTCAGAATCAGTAATAACAATATCATCCTCTGATAATGTTCTTTCTTTTGAGTCAAGAGTTGTTAATTTTTCTCCATTTTTAGCCATTCTGACCTCTATTTGTTTTAATTTGTCAGCATCAAAAAAATGTAAAGGTTGTCCTGTTTCAAGCATAACATAATTGCTAATATCAACAACATTATTAAT
>CACXCH010000057.1 GCA_902766085.1 uncultured Eubacteriales bacterium | reverse complement strand
CAAATAATACCATAACAGTTGATAACTCAAGCGAAACAAGTAACACAAATAATACCATAACAGTTGATAACTCAAGCGAAACAAGTAGTACAAATAATTCCTCAACAATGAATAACTATGGTAAAAACAATAGCATAAATGATGGTTTAACAAAAGTAAGCTATAATAATTCAATGAATACAGTTGCGGGATATGTTTCATTTAAAAATAGCATATATGTAAAAAACGAAGATGGAAAATACTTAATTGATTGGAATTCGTCAGCAATTTTTCCTGATTTAGACGAAGACGAAAAAATTAAAGTAAAAACAAATAGTTATACTAGAGGAACTATATTTGATAGAAATAACAAAATAATTGCAAAAGATGGAGAGGCATATAGCGTAGGACTTGTCAAGAACAAGGTTAACAAATCAACTGACTTAAGCCACCTTGCTAATTTGCTAAAAATTAGCACAGATACTATAAATGAAAAATTGAATCAAAATTATTCATCTGACAATGTATTTATAGAGCTAAAAAAAATATCTAAAGAAGAGCAAGACTTAAAACTTGAATTATTAAAAATAAATGGAGTTATGATTACAGATGTCTCATCAAGAATATACCCATACAAAGAAGCTTTGTCATCCATAACTGGATATATTCAAGATAACCAAGGAAAAGCAGGAATTGAGCTTGCATTAAATGACAAACTTAGCGGGGAAGATGGAAAAGAAATTTACATTGATAAAAATGGCTACAAAGTTAAAACCATAGCAGAGAAAAAAGTAAAAAATGGAGATGATGTAAAACTTACAATTGATGCAGAAGAACAAAAAAATATTTATGAAACATTTAAAGAAGATAAGGGAGCTTATGTGAAAATAAACTATAAAACTGGAGAAATTCTCGCTCTTGTAAGTACACCATCTTATGATGCAAATTTATTTAGTTTAGGAATTTCAGATGAAGAATGGGAAAACTTGAAAAATAATGAAAACAAAATTCTTTATAATAGATGTTTTACTACATATACGCCAGGATCAACGATGAAACCGATAATAGGAGCAATTGGCCTAGAAACAAACTCATTTACCGCAGATGAAGACTTTGGAAAAAGCAATTTAAAATGGCAAAAGGATACGTCTTGGGGAAACTTTTACGTTACAACTCTTAAAAAATATGATGAAGAAGCAAACCTAGAAAATGCATTGGTATATTCTGACAATATTTACTTTGCAAAAGCTGCTCTAAAGATTGGAAAAGATAATTTAAAATCAAATTTAGATAAATTAGGATTCAACGAAAAAATGGATTTTATTGAAGATATACCAGTTTCTACGTATGGAAATCTTGATAGTGAAAAAACGATTGCAAACACAGGATATGGTCAAGGTGATGTTCTTGTAAATCCAATACTAATGGCAAGCATATATTCTAGTTTTGCAAATGAGGGTAATATGTGCAAGCCATATATAATATACGAAGATAATAGTGAAAACAAAACAAAAATCTTAAAGCAAAATGTGATTAAATCAGAAACTGCAAATGAAATAAAATTAGATTTGCTAGAAGTTGTAAAAAGAGGAACTGCACAAGAAATTTATACCGAAGATAAAAACTATTATGGTAAAACAGGAACAGCTGAAATCAAGAGTTCACAGGATGACGAAAATGGTACAGAAAACGGATGGTTTGATGTATTTGACGATGATGGAAATTTGTATATTTCAATTTGTGAAGACGTAAAAAATAAAGGAGAAAGTCACTATGTGGTATCAAAAATGAAGAGCATATTGAAATAAATGTCTGTTACAGGTTGATGGCTTTTAAATATTATGCTTTCCAGCTTTTTTGTTCTTAAAGCCATTAACCTGTAATAAATGTCGAAATTTGACGAACGATTTTTCTTGACAAATAGGCACTTTGAGAGTATATTAAATATAGATTGTTAAATTCTAAAAAATTAAATCTGGAAAATTAAATCTTTTATTGTTTGTATCTTTATTCAATTTTTAATTTCCAAAATTTAGAAAATCCCTATAACAATTATATTTAATATACAAATAAACAAACTCTAGGGATGGCTTGTTTATTTGTATGAAAGGAGTTTATTTGAGAAAGAAATTAATAATAATTTTTATAATGATGTTAGTAGGAATAACATCACTAATTAAGGGCACCTATGCAGCCTCAAATTATACACTAACCGTGCAATATTTTGATTACAATGGAGGAGGAGAGATAGCACCTGCAGTGGTAAAATCTATTCCAGCAGGAGAAAACTATACTACAGAGCAAAAGAAAATTAAAGATTACACCCTTTTTGAAACTAGCGGAAAAACTTCTGGCGTAATGCCAAGCGGAAATCAAATAGTAAAGTATAGATATAAATACAACAAATGCAAAATTACTGTTAAATATTATAATGACAGCACTAATGAATTGTTAAAGGAAGAGACAGAAACTGGAATCGAAGGAGACAAATGCAAAGCTCAAGCAGAGAAATTTGATGGACTTGTTTTAACATCTGAACCAACTGATGTTGAATTAACATTCAATAAAAAAGATAGAGAAGTCATTTTTCACTACCAAAAGCAAGGAACAATAAATGTTATATATGCAGATAGATATACTTCAAAAATCTTAAAAAGAAAAATATTACAAGACAAAATAAATGCAAAAGCCGATATATACTCTGAAAAAATTAATAACTATGTATTCGAGGACGAAAATCAAGAATATACTTTCACAGAGGATGAACAAAATATAATTGTATATATGCTTTATCAAGGAAAGATAAATGTTAACTACGTTGAAAAAGAAACAGGTAAGGCAATTGACAGTATTGAGAAAATTGCAGTAGGAGGAACAGAGTACACATCAAGCGCAAAGAAATTCGATGGATATGAGCTTGTTGAAAAGCCGAGTCAAGAAACTGTTCAAATGAGAAGTGAGGATATAACATTAACTTATTACTATAAAAAATTAAAACCTGATTTTTATACAGTGGTAAACTTTACCAATATTAATGTTAATGGATATTATCATAACCTTGAACGCTCAATAGCAAAAAAAGTAGAGCTTACATCTTCTGAATTAGAAAACTCAAAAGACAGTAAAATTCAATGTTTGATAAAAGTTTCGAACTCAGGCGAAATTGCAGGAAAATGCAAACTTAACATTACTATTCCAAATGGATATAAAGCTATCCCTGAAGAAAATCCAGATTTTACTATAAATAGTGACACTGGAGAAGTATACATAAATGATATATATCTTGAAACAAATGGCAAGAAAAGTTACAATTTAATTATAACAAAAATTGACAACTCTGATCCATCTGGAGTTTTCGAACTAAAAGCAAAAGTTCAATCAGCTACAGACGATAGTAATGCTGAAAATGATCAATATTCAGCAAAATTAGCTATAGTTCCAATCACCGGGAAAATATTACTCACAAGAAATATTTTATTTCAAATAATTTTAATTCTATTCTTAATGTATATTATTAATTCTGTAAGAAGAAAAAATCTATCAAGAGAATAATACTTATTTAATTATTCGCCTAATTAACTTTAACTAGCGAGAAATTATATTAATTGTTTATTAAATACGTGTTTTTCTAAAATTATTAAACAACGCATAATATGACGGGTTAATGGTTTTAAGAACAAAAAAGCTGTAATGCATAATATTTAATGGCTCGTGAGCTTGTAGGACAACTTGATCCTAATGTGACAAAAAATCATAAATGATTTTTTGCACGAATCAAGGTTCAATTGTCCATTCGCCTCGCTATGCTCGT
>CACXCH010000056.1 GCA_902766085.1 uncultured Eubacteriales bacterium | reverse complement strand
TATCCTTCTGCCCACCAGCCATCAAGTACACTAAAGTTAATTACTCCATTTGCTGCAGCTTTTTGTCCGCTTGTTCCTGAAGCTTCCATTGGTCTACGTGGATTATTAAGCCATACATCAACTCCTGAAACTAAATATCTAGACATTCCTACATTGTAATTTTCAAGTATGAAAATTTTCCCTTTAAATTGTGGTTTTAATGATAGTTCATGAATATACTTTATTAGTTCTTTTCCTTCTCTATCTTGAGGATGAGCTTTACCGGCAAAAATAATTTGGACAGGCCTATCATTTTCATTAAATATTTTTGTAATTCTTTCAAGATCTCTAAATATTAATGTCGCTCTTTTATATGTAGCAAATCTTCTAGCAAATCCAATTGTTAGTACATTGGGATCAAGCTTATCAGTCATTTCAGAGATTTCATCATAAGAATATTTGTATTGGCGCAATCTATTTATTGTATCATTTTTTACCATTTTTATCATTTTTTCCTTGCGAGATTGGTGTACTTTCCATAGTTCTTCGTCAGGAATTTTGTATATATTTTCCCAAGTTACATCTTCAGGGATGTGGTCTTGCCAATAAGGCCTTAAATATTCATTGTATAATTTTTTTATAGTTGGTGCAAGCCATGTACAAGTATGCACTCCATTTGTAATATATTCAATTGGTGATTCGTTTGCAGGTACATTTGGCCAAACATCTGCAAAAAGCTCTCTCGAAACTGCGCCATGTAATTTGCTTACCCCGTTTTTCTTTCCAGCAATTTTAAGTGCTAAAATTCCCATATTGAATCCTGCATTATTTAGGTCATCATTTGGCTTCATTCCAAGTCGTAAAAATTGTTCGTTTGTTAGTCCTATTTCATCCCATAATCCATTAAAGTATTTGTTTACTAAGCTAATTGGAAAAATATCATTTCCAGCTGGTACAGGAGTATGTGTTGTAAATACTGTCTTAGCAGATACTATATCCTTTGCTATATCAAATGAAACTTCCTTCTGATTCATTGTCTCTTTTATCAATTGAAGAGTCAAGAAAGAAGAATGTCCTTCATTCATGTGATAAACTGTTGGGTTAAGTCCTAGTGCTTTAATGAGTTTAACTCCACCCATTCCAAGAATTATCTCTTGCTGAATACGCATTTCTTGATCGCCGCCATATAAAAACTTAGTTACGTTTCTATATTTAGGGTCATTTTCGTCAATATCTGAATCCATCAAATATAAAGATCTTCTTCCAATATTAATTTTCCATACTTTTAAATAAACTTTTTTATCTGGAAACTTTACATCTACTAATAAGTCTTTTCCTTCATAATCTTTAACAGCAGTTATAGGTAAAAGCTCTGTGTCAATATCCTTATATTCTTCCTCTTGTTGTCCATATCCATCTATTTTCTGATAAAAATATCCGCTCTTGTATAATAAACCAATTCCAATAAGTGGTATTCCTAAATCGCTTGCAGATTTTAAGTGATCACCAGATAAAACTCCCAATCCCCCAGAATATATTGCAACTGTTTCGTCCAATCCATACTCAGCTGAGAAGTATGCAATTAAATCATTTTCATTATTTGGATAGTTTTTAGAAAACCAAGTGTTTTTTGAATTCATATAATTTTCAAAGTCATTTACAACTTTGTCATATTCTTTTGTAAATTCATCATCATTTGCTGCTTTTTCTAGTTTTTCCTGTGAAGCATATTTTAGAAATTTAATTGGGTTTTTTCCACAGTTCTCCCATAAATCAATATCTATCATTTTGAATAACTTTAAAAAGTCAGTATTCCAAGACCACCAAAGGTTATATGAAATATCATCTAATTTATTAATTCTTTTTGGTAATTGAGATCTTACCGTAATTTTATTAAATACAAAAGGCATATTTTTTCCTCCTAAGTTCTTTTTAAAAATTTCACTTTAGTAAATTTCAGCTTATATTATCTTGCAACAAAAGTAATTTGTCAAGGAGTCTTTTGGAAAAAATTTATTAAATAGCCACAATTGGGCATTATAATTTATACTAATTTATTAAAATTAAATTTGGTATATCCGCTTCCTTCAAACGTCTTTCCTTGTTTTACTTTTTCGATTATTTCATTCATTTCTTCAATGTTTTCATCTAAAAATGATATTCTAATAAAATTTGGATTTATATTTCTATAATCTATTGATGTCGTCCTATTATTATATATTGTTGTAATTGTTTGTGTATTGTCAATTCCAATTCTATAGCTCATATTTAGCCTGTCTTTTAAATAGAATTTTGTATTGTTTTTTCTACATTTCATTTCACATTTTGGGTAGCATTTATTTGATTTTCCTAGCAAACAATATCCTGATGTCATAACTGGCACTTTTCCATATACTAACATTTCTGTTTTCATTCTTGATTTTTCCACTAGTTCTTTATAATTTTCTTCGTCTAATTCTAATGAGAGTGTTGCTACATCAAATCCCATTTTTCTAATTTCTTCAATTGTATAGTTGTTAAAAACATTGTAGGTATAGTTTGCAATTAGTTCTAATTTTCCAACATATTTGTTGAAATAATTTATGCAAGAAAGGTTTGATAAAACCATTCCCTTTATGTTATATTCTTTTATTATTGTGTCTATATCATTGAAGAAAATATTTCTAAAATTGTCTTTTAAAATTGTTGGTAAATAGATATATAAATTGAATTTTGCTGATATTTCTTTCAATGTTTCTTTATAGCTTTTGTCTAGAAAATATTTTAATGGTATGTAAATTTTATCAACATTTTCTAATTTTTTATATTTATATTCTTGATTAATTTCATTTAGTAGAATACAGATTTTATCTTTTTCATTATTCTTATAAATTATTTTTTCTTCTGTGTTAGTTATTTTCTCATTTTCTTTGTAAAGAGTTTTTTCTTCT